>JAJYJR010000037.1 GCA_021789355.1 Chloroflexota bacterium
CGAGTTCGCCGACGCGCTCCGCTCGCAGTCGAACAGCGTGGCCGTCGCGCCAGGGCCGCGGCACTGGGAGATCTTCGAGCGGCTCTGCGGAGCCGCTGGGGCGAAGGGGAACCTGGTGGCGGATGCCTATCTCGCGGCGCTGGCGATCGAGTCGGGCTGCGAATGGATCACGACCGACCGCGACTTCGCGCGTTTCCCCGGGCTTCGATGGCGACACCCACTCGCCTGACGCGCGGATCGACCGGGCGGCAGACCCGCGGACGGCCGATGAAGACTGACGTCCTCTACTGGGGAGACAACCTCGAGATCCTGCGCCGGCACGTTCCGGACGGGTCGGTGGACCTGTCTACCTGGACCCGCCGTTCAACTCGAACCGCGACCACAACGTCATCTTTCGCGACGAGTCGGGGCGGACGTCCGACGCGCAGCTGCTGGCGTTCGAGGACACCTGGAACTGGGGGCCGTCGGTGGAGGCGACCTGCGCGTACCTGACGAACACGTCGCGCCACGAGGGGCGCATCCCGGACCGCGTGAGCACGATCGTCGCGGCGCTGCGCGCGGGCCTGGGCATGAATCAGATGACGGCCTACCTCCTGGAGATGGCGGTCCGCCTGGTCGAGCTGCACCGCGTCCTGAAGCCGACCGGCTCCGTCTACCTCCACTGCGACCCGACGGCCAGCCACTACCTGAAGCTGGTGCTCGACGGGGTATTCGGCCCGGAGAACTTCGTCGCGGAGCTGACGTTCCGGGGCCGGATGGTGCTCGGTACCAGTCGTACGAGCTGACAGCGCCCGGGCCCCCAGAGGGCGAGAGCGGCCAGCCGTGGCGCGGTTTCGATCCTCGGCGCTACGGGCGCCACTGGGCCAACTCGCCATCACAGATGGAGGCATGGGACGCTGCCGGTCTGACTCACTGGCCCGCCAACGACGGATGGCCGCGGCGACGGGCGGCTGAGCCATTCCGACACGAGGACCGGGTCGTGGTTGTCGGCGGCGGGCCCGGGGCGGTCAGGGCGCGGACGCCAAGTGCGGTCGGAAGTTCGTCCAGAGTACGCATTGCGACGTTCGGATCGTGGCATCTTGTACAGGCAGGTCAAGCGAACGCGAATCCACCGGAGTCCTGCCGGAATCTCGTTGCCAACCGCTCTTGCCGCACGAGCCGGAACCCCCGGTTGACAGGCGGCGCGCCGCGTCGTGAACTGCAGGGATGGAGACGACCCGCGCGCGCACCACGCAGAGCGACCGGCGGCAGCTCGAGGAACTGAGGTTCCTGCACGAGGTCGCCCGGCTCGCCACCACCGCGCGCACCTGGGACGAACTCCTCTCGATCGTTGTCGACGGCACTCGCGATGCGCTCAAGGCGGACGTGTCGTCGTTCTATCTGCTCGATCGGGACGGCCGGCAGCTGACGCTCGCGGCCACCAACGGCCTCGACCGCTACCAGATCGGCCGCGCGAAGGTCCCGTTCGGGGAGGGGATCACCGGGCGCGTGGCCGCGAGTCGCGAGCCGATGGTGATCCCGGACGTCCGCTCCGACGACCGGTTCCTCTGGGTGCGCGGCCTGGACCAGCGCCGGTTCGTCGCCTCGATGCTGTCGGTGCCGCTCTCCTGGAACGACCAGGTCGTGGGCGTGCTCAACGTGCAGACCGAGCAGCGTCGCGCGTTCACGCCGCGGGACGTCGCGCAGCTCCGCGCGATCGCGGACCTGCTGGCCGGCATCGTGGAAAAAGGCCGCCTCCAGCGCGAGGCTGAGGCGCAGGTCTCCTCGCTCAAGGCGCTCGAGCGGGCCCAGGCGGAGCTCGTCGCCCTCGTCACCCACGAGCTGCGCACGCCGCTGGCGGTCGTCCGCGCGTATCTCGACCTGCTCGCCGAGGCCGTCGGCGACGGATCCGGCACCGTTCCGAGCGCGGTCGAATGGCACCGCCTCGCCGACGAGCAGGTCACGCGCCTGGACCGCCTGGTCGACTCGATCCTGGCGTCGGTCCGTCCGGAGGAGCAGACCCCTCTCGACCTCGTCCCGATCGACCTGACGGCGATCGTCGACGAGACCGTGGCCGGGATGGGCCCGCTGCTCCGGCGACATGGGGTGGTGCACGAGGGTCGCGCCGGTCTGCGCGTGCTCGGCGAGGCCGGGCGGCTCCGGCAGATCCTCGAGCACCTGCTGGAGAACGCCGTCAAGTACGCCCCGCCCGGCACGACCATCACGATCAGCACCGACCTGCTGGAGGGGATCGCGCGCCTGTCTGTGGCCGACGAGGGACCGGGTGTCCCCGAGGAATGGCGGGAACGGGTCTTCGAGCCGTACGCCCGCCGCAGCGAGACAGGGGCCGCGCGCGGGTCTGGGATCGGCCTCTACGCCGCGCGGCGGCTGGGCGAGGCGATGGGCGCTCGACTGTGGTGCGAGCCGGCCGTGGGCGGCGGGGCAAGGTTCGTGGTCGCGCTCGCGTCGGCGGTGGCGCTGTGAACGACGCCGGGACGCTCCGCATCCTGGTGGTCGACGACGACCCCGCGATGGTCGGCGCGATCACGGCGCTCGTCGGGACGGAAGGGCACCAGGTCGTCACCGCCTACGACGGGCTGACGGCCGTGCGTCGATGGCGCGAGGACTCCCCCGACCTGGTCCTGCTCGACCTTGCGATGCCCGGCCCCGACGGGTTCAGCGTGGCGCGCCAGCTGCGCGCCGAGGGCGCCGAGATCCCCATCATCGTGGTCAGCGGCGAGCGCGCCGAGGCGGCGAAGGTGCGGGCCCTGGACCTCGGCGCCGACGACTACCTGGTCAAGCCGTTCGGCAAGCAGGAGTTGCTCGCCCGCATCCGGGCGGCCATCCGCCGCTCGCCGCGGACGGCGGCTGCGGGGCTGCCCGGTGAGGCGGCAGGTTCCGGCCGGCCTCGTGGGTCCGGCGCCGTGGTCTATGGCGGGCTGGCGCTCGATCCCGGGCGGCACGACGCGCGTGCCGGCGACGCCCCGCTCGTGCTGACGCCGATCGAGTACCGTCTCCTGGAATCGCTGGTCGAGGCGCAGGGCGAGCTCGTGGGACACGCGGGACTGCTCGCCGCGGGGTGGCCCGGTGAGCGCGATCCCGACCCGCTGTGGCTCAAGCCGCACCTCGCCCGCCTGCGACGCAAGCTCGAGGACGCCGGAGGACCTGCGCTGGTGTCGGTGCGGGCGGTGGGCTGGTGCCTCCGTAGCCCCGGATCGGCGTAACCGTTCCGCCACCGAACCGTATCTCGCACGCCGCCGACGATCCCGGCCGCCGCCCGTAACGTCCTGTGCGGAGGCATCATATGTACAGCTTCACCGATCCTGGGTTTCCCGCGACCCGCGGCGCCGACGGGCCCGTGACCTGTGCGGCCTGCGGCTGCCGGCTCACACAGGACCCTGGCGCCGATCGCGCGTGGCGTCATTTCCATCCATTTGCCGGGCACGATGCCCGCGGCTGCCTGGTCGCCTGCGTCGACCTTCCGCACGACAGGAACGGCAACCCGCTTCGCCCGAGCTGACACCGGGCACATCAGCGAGCCGGTGGCGATCCCGAACTGGGACGGGATCGCCACGGGCAACGAACTCGAGACCGCGCTCCACGGGTGGGGCGCGGTCTCGTCGCGTCAGGAGCCCGAGCTGGTGGCGGAGGCCTGGGTGGTGTAGACGGTGTCGAAGCCAATCGCCCACAGGTCCGTCGGATCCAGCGCGGCGACCGCGGACATGGACGTGGGCGCCTGGTACTGCACGTGCCAGGTGGCGCCGTCGTGGAAGAGGACCTGGCCGGAGGCCGCGGTGACCCAGACGTGCGAGGGGTCAATACCGGAGACGTTCGTGAGCACCAGGCGCAGGTCGACCGCCAGCTGCCACGCCGTGCCGTTCCAGGCGTAGATCGACCCCTCCGGGCTCACGGCCCAGGCGTGCCGGGCATCGGCGGCGTACACGGCCGAGAGCGGCTCGGGCATCGCGGCCTGCAGGCTCCACCGCGACCCGTTCCACGCGACCACCACGCCGGAGCCGTCGGGTGCGGTGCCGACGGCCCACGCGTGCGACGCATCGAGGGCCGCGATCCCGGCAAACCGGGCTCCGTCGCCCGGATAGACCAGCGGCCATCCGCTGCCGTTCCAGGCCCGGATGCCGGCATCGGACGCCGCCCAGGCATGCCGGGTATCGGCCACCGCGAGCGCCGTGACGCTGCCGTCGTCACTGGTGAGCTTCCATCTCGACCCATTCCAGTGACGGATCCCGTCGTCGCTTGCCGCCCACGCGTTGCCCGGGTCCACGGCCACCATCCGGGTGAGGTCGTCATCCACGTGCTGGACGTGCCAGCCGGTGCCGTCCCAGGAGTAGACGATGCCGTCGGATGCGGCCACCCAGACGCTGTCCGGGTTGAAGACGGCGAGGCCGGTCAGCTGCACCGACGGGGTGACCCAGGCGACCTGCCATGCGGGTTCGGTGGGCGCGGGGAGCGGCACATCGACGCCGACGGCGGCGAGCTCGTTGTTCCCGGCAAGCGGCGGGACGGTCCGGGCGGGCGCCGCGAGGGATCCGCATCCACCGGCGACGAGCCCGGCCACGGCGACCACCGTGAGAATCCCGCGCAGTCCGCCCGAGCGGATCCGCTCCGCAGAGGCCCCCGGGGAACCGCGCCTCATCGCGTCCTCCTGCCTGTGCCCCTCGGGCACGCGTCGACTTTCGTCCGGGTGCAGGGACGCGTCAACATCCGGACGCACCGAAGCATACCGCGTCCGGGTCCCACTTGGGAATGTTGTGAAGTGCCGAAAGTCACAATGGACCCTCCCGACTGGCTCCCGACGTCGGATCCCGGGCGGGGGCCGCATGGCCCGGCCCGCCAGGCGCTTCGCGGGCCGACCGGACCGGACCGCGTCGACGCGCGGGACGGCCGCCCGTCGTGGGCATGGGGCGGTCAGAAGGAAGCCGGGCGGCCACGCGCGGCGGTGGCGGGCGTGCCCTGGCCAGGCGGCGAGTGCGGCCTCACACGGCTATGGGGCTCGCCCTCAGCCGGCCGCGACGAGCTCCCCGATCGTCTCGGCGAACGCGGCGCTGTGGCGATCGACGTCCGTGGCGGTGGTGACCGGCGACATCAGCGCCATGTTGTGGAACGGCGTCAGGAGGACCCCCCGGTTCAACGCGGCCAGGTGCAGGTACCGCTCGAGTTCGAAGTCCGCGGCCGCGGCCGCCTCGCGGCCGTTCCGCGGGGCGTTCGGGAGGAAGTGGTACTCGGCCCGGGTTCCCAGGCGCGTGACGTGCCAGGGCACGGCGTGGGTCCGGAGGACGCCCTCGACGCCTTCCGTCCACCGTTCCGCGAGCGGGATCATCCGCGCGAACGCGTCGGGCGTCAGGACGTGCTCCAGCGTGGCGCGCACCGCCGCGAGCGACAGCGCGTTCCCGGCCAGCGTCCCGCCGATGCCGCCCACGTCGACGTCCTCCAGCGTGGTCAGCGTCGCCAGCCGGTCCGCGACCTCGGCGCTGAGCCCGTACGCGCCGGAGGGGATTCCGCCACCGATCGCCTTGCCCACGACCAGCATGTCGGGCCGCAGCCCGTGCTCGCCGGTGTAGCCGCCCGGGCCGGCGCACAGGGTGTGCGTCTCGTCGAGGATCAGCAGCGTCCCGGCCCGGCGGGTCGCCTCGCGCAACGCCTCGTGGAAGCCGGAGTCCGGCAGCACGATGCCGATGTTCGTCAGCGCCGGCTCGGCCAGGACGGCCGCCACGTCGCCGGACGCGAGCTCGCGCTCGAGCGCCGCAACGTCGTTGAACTCGACGACGCGGGTCGTGACCGCCGGGTCCACCGCGGGCCCGATGTTCCCGCGCCGGGGTCCCACCGAGCCGTCGTCACGGAGCGTCGCGAACGTCTCGTCGACCGTGCCGTGGTAGCAGTAATCGAACACCAGGACTTTCGGGCGTCCCGTGATGGCCCGTGCGAGGCGGAGGGCGAAGCGGTTCGCGTCCGTTGCGGAGAGCGTGAACTGCCATGCGGGAACCCCGAACCGGGCCGCCAGCAGCTCGGCCGCCGCCGCCGCGTCGTCGGTGGGCAGCATGTGGGTGATGCCGTGCTCGAGCTGGCGCCGCACAGCCTCCAGGGTCGCCTCCGGCCCGTGACCGGTCATCGCCCCGGTGTCGCCCAGGCACAGGTCCACGTACTCGCGGCCGTCGACATCGCGGAAGTGGGCGCCCTGCGCGGAGTCCACGAAGACCGGGAACGGACCCGCCCACTTCGTCATCCAGAGCATCGGCACCCCGCCCGGGAGCGAGCGGCGCGCGCGTTCGTGGAGCTGCCGTGAGCGCGGGTGCTCGCTGGCGAACCGCCGCGTTTCGCGCTCCAGGAGCGTGGCGAGACGGGAACGATCGACGGTGGTCACGGCTGCGACCATCCTCCAGCTACTACGAAAATGGCACGCCAGGCCCTGATACGGTGCGTGTCTCGCACCGCATCATACGCATGTTCGTGGTATTCGAACGCCCGGCGTCAGAGGGCGTACCGGAGGCGGCCGTACCCCGGCTTGATCGTCCCGTTGATGAGCGTGAGGCGCTCATCGAAGTGGCAGAAGGCGCTCTTCATCGCGTTGAGCGTGAGCCACTCCAGGTCGTCCAGGTCGAGCCCGAACGTGTCGGCCAGCAGGGCGAACTCGCTCGAGAGGCTCACTCCGCTCATGAGGCGGTTGTCGGTATTGACCGTCACCCGGAAGCGCAGGCGGCGCAGCAACTCGATGGGGTGCTCCTCGATGCTGCGCGCTGCGCCCGTGTGCACGTTCGACGACGGACACATCTCGAGGGGCACACGCCGGTCCCGGACGTAGGCAGCGAGCCGGCCGAGCATCGGCTGCCCGTCTGGCCCGGTCGTGATGTCGTCGACGATCCGCACCCCGTGGCCGAGCCGCTCGGCGCCGCACCACTGCAGCGCCTCCCAGATGGACGGGAGCCCGAAGCTCTCGCCCGCGTGGATCGTGATGTGGAAGTTCTCGTGCTGGATCAGCTGGAAGGCATCCAGGTGCCGGCTGGGCGGAAAGCCGGCTTCCGCACCCGCGATGTCGAAGCCCACCACGCCCTCGTCGCGGTGACGAACCGCGAGTCTCGCGATCTCGAGGGAGCGGGCGGCGGTGCGCATGGCGGTCGCGATGAAGCGGACGGTGATGCCGCGCCCCTCGCTGCCCCGCCGGAAGCCCTCCAGGATCGCCTCCACGACCTGGTCGAGCGACAGTCCGTGCTCCGTCGACAGCTCGGGCGCGTGCCGTACCTCGGCGTAGACGATCCCGTCGGCGGCCAGGTCCTCGGCGCACTCCGCGGCCACTCGGGCGATCGCGTCGCGCGTCTGCAGGACCGCCACCGTGTGCGTGAACGTCTCGAGGTACAGCTCGAGGCTCTTCCGATCCGCGCCCCGCCGGATGATCTCCGCGAGCTCGTCGGGATCCTCGGTCGGCAGACCGCGGTACCCCACGTCCCGCGCCAGCTCGACGAGCGTGCCGGGACGCAGCCCGCCGTCGAGGTGGTCGTGCAGAAGCACCTTGGGTGCACGCCTGATGGTGTCGATCGTCAGCACGCCCAGAGCGTACAGCCCGGGCGGGCCGTGCGGGCGGCAGACTCGCCGGGGCCGCCGGTTGTCATGGATCCGTTACCCGGGGTCCCCGCCGCCGGACTTGCCGGCGACAGCGACGCTCCGTATCGTTCGGCAGGTCATCGGTAGGCAATTTGGCCTATCATTCCCAGTGCGTTTGGCCCCCCGGGGCGGCCGCCTTGCAGGGCTGCGCCGAGCGCCACCGCCCGGTTGTCGAGGAGGATCTGCCTGTCGTGCCCAGCCGCCCGCCGCGCCCCGTGCGCGCCGTGCCGCTCGCCCGGTCAATCGCCGGGCTCGCGGTGGTTGCGGCGATCGGAGCAGTCGCGTTCCTGGCGCTGCTCGGGAGTGGGCCGGTCTCCGGCCAGACCGGATCCAGTGGCGCACCGGGCGGGCCCTCCGCCGGCTCCCCGGGATCGTCCGCGACGGTGCAGGCCGGGGGGGACCTTGCCGCCGGCCGCGCGCTGTACTTGCAGACGTGCGCGGCCTGTCACGGCGCGGCCGGCCAGGGCGTCTCCGGGAGCGGGCCCAGCCTGCAGGGGCAGGGGGCGGCAGGCGCCGCGTACGCGCTCTACACGGGCCGCATGCCGCTGCTGGAAAACGGCGTGCCGTCGCTCCAGCAGAAGCCCGTGCTGTCGCCGGGGCAGATCCAGTCGCTCATCGACTACGTCGCCCAGATCGCCCCGGGGCCCACCATCCCCCCGGTCGACACGCAGGGCGCAGACATTGCCGCCGGCCGGCAGCTGTTCATCAACAACTGTGCCGCGTGCCATGGCGCGGACGCGGCCGGGGGATCCGTCGGTGGAGGCTTCGTCGCGCCGAGCCTGCACAATGCGGCTGCCTCCACGGTCGGTGAGGCGATGCTGACGGGTCCCGGGCCGATGCCCGTGTTCAGGCTGCCGATCCATCAGATCGACGCGATCGCCGCCTACATCGGGTACCTGCAGACGGCGCCGACGCCGGGCGGCTTCTCGCTGGGTGGCCTCGGCGCGGTCCCCGAGGGGTTTGTCGCCGGTGCCGTGGGCCTCGTGCTGCTGCTCGTCCTCGTGACGTGGGTGGCGAGGAGGCCGCACCCGTGATCGGTCCGAGGGGCGTGGACGGCCTGCCGGAGGGCGACTACTCGGGGCCGCGGGTGCGCAGCCGGCCGGCGACGCCCGAGGAGTTCCGCGCGCAGGTCATCGTCGGGGCGCTGTTCGCGGTCACGATGGTCGCGGGGTTCGCGCTGCTGGTGGTGTACCTGGTGGGCGGCGACACCCAGGTCCAGGGGATCCTGCTCACGCTCGCCTTCGGCGGGCTCGGCGCCGGTATCGTGGTCTGGGCGCAGCGGCTGCTGCCGACCCGGCCGGTGACCGAGGACCGGCACCCCCTGCAGCCGCCTCCGACCGCCGAAGCATCGGCCGCGGAGGCCGCCACGCGCGAGGCGGAGGCCGGCTTCGCCCGGCGCCACCTGCTGATCGGGCTGCTCTTCGGGGCGTTCGCGGGGCTCGGCGCCGCGCTGCTGATCCCGGTCCTGTCGCTCGGCCCTGCGCCGGGACGCAGCCTGTTCGTGACGGCCTGGAAGAAGGGCTCGCGCGTGGTGGGGCTGGACGGCAAGCCCGTGCAGGCGAGCGCGTTGCCGATCGACGGCGTGCTGACCGTGTTCCCGGAGGGCGCCGTCGGCGACGCGATGGCGCAGACGCTCCTGATCCGGGTTCCGCCGGATCTGCTCCGGCTGCCGGCGGATCGGAAGGCGTGGGCGCCGGACGGGTACGTCGCGTACTCCAAGGTGTGCACGCACGCCGGGTGCCCGGTGGGCCTCTACCGGGCGATCCAGCATCGCCTGATCTGCCCGTGTCACCAGTCCACGTTCGATGTGCTCGATGGGGCGATCCCCAGTTTCGGACCGGCGGCCCGCCCCCTGCCACAGCTCCCCATCCAGCTGCAGCCGGACGGCACGTTCGTGGCGCTTGGGGACTTCCCGGAGCCGGTGGGGCCCAGCTTCTGGAACATGACCTCGGGAGGCGGCGCGTGAGCGGCGTGCCCGGGCCTGCCGCGGATGATCGCGTCGGCGGCGCTGAAGCCGCGGCGCCCGGAGGTGACGGGCACGCGGCCGCAGTCGCGGAGATCGGCGATCACTCTGCGCCGGGGGAGGACCTGCCGGTCGTCGGCGATGCGGTGCGCTTCCTCGACGAGCGGACCGGGCTGGCGACCTTCGGGCGGACCGCGCTCCAGAAGGTCTTCCCCGACCACTGGTCGTTCCTCCTCGGGGAAGTGGCGGCGTTCTCGTTCGTCGTCCTGCTGCTCACGGGCACGTTCCTGACGATGTTCTTCCGCCCCGACACGACCCCGACCACCTACAGCGGCCCGTACATGCCTCTGCGGGGCGCCACCGTCTCGAGCGCGTTCGACTCGGTCATGCAGCTCAGCTTCGTGGTCAAGGCAGGGCTGCTGATGCGGCAGATCCACCACTGGGCCGCGCTGATCTTCGTCGCCGCGATCCTGACGCACCTCGCGCGCATCTTCTTCACCGGCGCCTTCCGGCGCCCGCGGGAGGTGAACTGGATCATCGGGTTCGGGCTGCTGCTGCTCGCGCTCGGGGAGGGCTTCTCCGGCTACTCGCTCCCCGACGACCTGCTCTCGGGCACCGGACTCCGCATCGCCTACTCGGCGGCGCTGTCGATCCCGTTCATCGGCCCCTGGTTCGCCTCGCTCTTCTTCGGCGGCATCTTCCCGTCGGCGGGCTTCATCAGCCGCCTGTTCGTGATCCACGTGATGCTGCTCCCGGGCGCGCTGATCGGCGGGATCTCGATCCACCTGCTGATCGTGTGGCTGCAGAAGCACACGCAGTACAAGGGGCCCGGCGCGACCGAGCGAAACGTGATCGGGTTGCGGCTCTGGCCGGGACAGACGTTCCGGTCGGTGGGGCTCCTCTTCCTCACCGTCGCGGTGATCGCGCTCCTCGGCGGGTTGTTCCAGATCAACCCGGTGTGGGAGTACGGTCCCTTCGTGCCCTACACGGCGGCGTCGCCGGCGCAGCCCGACTACTACATCGGCTGGCTGGAGGGGCTGTTGCGCATGGCGCCCGGGTGGCAGGTGACGCTGTTCGGCGTAACCATTCCCGAGCCGTTCGTGCCCGGCGTGGTGATCCCGGGCGTGCTGTTCGGCGGGCTGTGGGCCTGGCCCTTCATCGAGGCCAGGATCACCGGAGACCGCCGGGAGCATCACCTGCTCGACTGGCCGTGGGAGGTGCCCTGGCGGGCAGCCACCGGCGTGGGGATCGCCGCGATCTTCGTCGTGCTGATGTTGGCGGGCGCGAACGACGTCATCGGCGCGTGGCTGGGGATCCCCGTCGAGACCCTCACCGTCCTGTTGCGTGGCCTGATCTTCGTGCTGCCCGTGGTCGCCTGGTTCGCGACGTACGGGCTCGCGCGGGACCGCCTCCGCCGCGGGAGCAGGCCGATCGCGCACCCCGGCGGCATCGCGCTGCGCCGCAACGCCAGCGGCGGTTTCGAGGAGGTCCCCGAGCGGGCTGTGGACGCCGCGGCCGGCAGGGTGGGCGAACCGTGACGCGCCAGACGGCGGGTCGCCTGCACCGGGGCGCGCCGCTCCTCCTGGTCGCGGCGCTGGCGGCCGGTGGCTGCATGCCGCAGGCGGCCACCACCCAGGGGCAGGCCACGTTCAACCTGTACCAGGTCTTCTTCTGGGCCGGAGCCGTCGTCGCCGCCATCGTGTGGATCCTCACGACCGTCGCCGTCGTGCGATACCGCAGGCGAAGCGACGAGCTGCCCAGCCAGGTGCGCGAGAACAACCGCCTCGAGCTTGTCTGGACCGCGCTTCCCTTCCTGACCGTGGCCGGCCTCTCGGTGCTGACCCTGATGACCCTTTCGACGGTCGACGCCGTTCCGCGCGATCCGCCGCTGACGGTGAACGTGCTGGCCTTCCGGTGGTCCTGGCAGTTCACCTACCAGGGGCAGGGCGTGGTCGTCACGGGTGACGGCACGAACGTGCCCGAGCTCGTCCTGCCCGCCGGGCAGACCACCGAGATCGTGCTGACCTCGGCCGACGTCATCCACTCGTTCTGGGTGCCGGACTTCCTCTTCAAGCGGGACGCCATCCCGGGGGTCACCAACCGGTTCGCGTTCACGGTCAAGCAACCCGGCACGTGGAGCGGCCAGTGCTCCAGGTACTGCGGGCTGTACCACGACCAGATGACGTTCGTGGTGCGGGCCATGCCGGCCCCGCAGTTCCAGGCCTGGCTGGCCGCGCAGCGCGTGGCCGCATCGTCTCCAGGGAGCGTGCCATGACCGCGCTGACCGACGTCGTCCCCGCCGAGCGTCCGCGCGCCGGCGCCGACCTCCTCGAGTGGATCACCACCACCGACCACAAGCGGATCGGACTCCTGTACCTGGGGACCGCCATCGTCTTCTTCCTCCTGGCGGGCCTCATGGCGGAGTTCATGCGGGCCGAGCTGTCGGCGCCCGGGCTCCAGTTCATGACCACGTCCCAGTACAACCAGCTCTTTACGATCCACGGCACGCTGATGCTGCTGTTCTTCGCCACGCCCGTCGCCATCGGCTTTGGCAACTACTTCATCCCGTTGCAGGTGGGCGCGGCGGACATGGCGTTTCCGCGACTGAACGCGCTGTCCTACTGGCTCTTCCTGTTCGGCGGCATCCTGGTGGTCTCGGGGTTCGGCGTGGCCGGGGGCGCGGCGCAGAACGGGTGGACCGCGTACGTGCCACTCTCCGACGGCTACACCCAGGGCAGCGGGATGGACCTCTGGATCCTGGGGGTGGGGATGGTCGGGTTCTCGAGCATCCTCGGCGCGGTCAACTTCATCACCACCATCTTCACCAAGCGCGCCCCGGGCATGACCATGTTCCGCATGCCCATCTTCACCTGGAACATGCTGGTGACCTCCGCGATGATCCTGTTCGCCTTCCCCCCGCTGACCGCCGCGCTGGCGATGCTGTTCATCGACCGGCACCTTGGCGGCAGCATCTTCGCTCCGGCGCAGGGCGGCGACGCGGTGATCTGGCAGGACCTGTTCTGGTTCTTCGGTCACCCCGAGGTGTACATCATCATCCTGCCCTTCTTCGGGATCATGAGTGAGGTGGTGTCGGTCTTCAGCGGGCGCCCCATCTTCGGGTACCGCCAGATCGTGACCGCGACCTTCTCCATCGCGTTCCTCTCCATGGCGGTGTGGGCGCACCACATGTTCACCACCGGAGTGGTGAACGACCCGTTCTTCAGCGTGATGTCGTACCTGATCGCTATCCCGACCGGGGTCAAGATCTTCAACTGGATCGCCACCATGTGGAAAGGCCAGATCCGGCTCACGACGGCGATGCTGTTCTGCATCGGGATGCTCTACACGTTCACCGTCGGCGGCATCAGCGGCGTGATGGCGGCATCTCCGCCGCTCGATTTCCAGTTCAACGACTCGTACTTCATCGTCGCCCACTTCCACAACGTCCTGATCGGCGGCACTGTCTTCCTCACCTTCGCCGGCTTCTACTACTGGTTCCCCAAGATGACCGGCCGGTTCCTGGACGAGCGGCTCGGGAGACTCCACTTCGCGACCTGGCTGGTGGGCGTGCCCCTCACGCTGCTGCCGATGTACCAGCTCGGGCTGGACGGCATGCCGCGCCGGATCGCCGACTACGCGCCGGCCACCGGCTGGAGCGACCTCAACGTGGTTGCGACCGTGGGCGCGGTCCTCCTGGGGGTCGGCACCATCCCCTTCCTGGTGGCGATCGTGGCCGCCCTCCGGCAGCCCGCGACCGCGCCGGCCGACCCATGGGGCGGGTTCGCGCTGGAGTGGGCGACCAGCTCTCCCCCGCCGGCACACAACTTCGACTGGCTCCCGGCGATCCGCTCCGACCGACCGGTGTTCGACGCCCGGCTGGCGGCGGCCGCCAGGGCCGAGGCCGAGGCGTCACGTGCGGGGGGCTCGCCGGCGCGAAGCCCGGGGACGGGCTCGGTGCCGGGGGCGGGACCGGGCGGAGGATAGGCCATGCCCGAGGAGACCCGACTCTTCGTTCGAAGCTGCCTCTTCGCCGCGGTGGTATCGACCGTCTACTGGTTCATCAGCTACGACTACATCGGCACGGTGCTGCTCGGCGGGTTCGCCCTCGCCTCGTTCACGCTGTTCTACCTGCTCCGTCGCGGCCAGCCGGGGCGTGCCGCACGGCCGGGCTCGGGCGGCGGACAGGCGGCTGCCGGCGTTCCCGGCCGGGGCGTCGGGGGCCGGATCCGCGACCTCGTCGGCACCTCCGAGCGGCCGGGCGAGGAGCGGCCGTTCGAGGACGAAAGCGGCCGGCTTCCGGGTGCGAGCGTGGCGCCCCTGCTGATCGGGATCGGTGTCGCGATGGCCGCGCTCGGGCTTATCTTCGGGCTCTGGAGCGTGGTTGCCGGGGCGATTCCCCTGCTGCTGGGCTTCAGGGAGTGGCTGCGCGAGGTGAGCGCCGAGCTCGGGGCGCTGGTCGCCGACGACGAGGTGGCCGCGGCAGGCGAGGAGCGATAGGGGCGCTGGAGGTTCGGCCTAGTCGGCCGACGCCTCGTCCTCGTCGAGCACCCGCAGCGCGAAGCCGAACTCGGCGCCACCCTCGGGCCGCTGGGCTGCCCAGGCGCGACCTCCCATCGCCTGGGCCAGGCGACGCACGACGAACAGCCCGATCCCGGCCCCGCTGGCGACGCCGAGCGTCCGCGGCGACCGGTAGAAGAGTGCGAAGAGCGCATCGATGTCCTCGTCGCCGATGCCGGGCCCCTGGTCCAGCACCCGCACCAGCACCTCGTCGCCGGACTGCTCGGCGCTCACCGTGACGACCCCGTCGGCGGGTCCGTACTTGGCCCCGTTCGACAGCAGGTTCCGCACGATCTGCTCGACGTACCCCTCATCACCGACGACCGCGGGCAGGCGCGGGGCCACCACCAGCTCCACGCGCGCGTCGGGCCGGGCCGCGCGCTCGGACGCGACGATCCGGGCGAGCAGGTGCTGCAGGAGCAGCGGCTCGCGCCCCCCGACGGCCATCCCACGCTCGGCGCGCGCCAGCACGAGCGTGTTCTCGACCAGGCGGTTCAGGCGCTCGGCCTCGACCGCGATGTCCTCGAGCACGGCGTCGCGGGTGGCGGCGTCCAGCCGACGCTTCGGGCGGAGCAGGAGCTTGGCGCCACCGTAGATCGCCGTGATCGGCGTCCGCAGCTCGTGGCTGATCATGCCGATGAAGGCATCGCGGATCGCCTCCGCCTGCTTGCGCTCGCCCACGTCGGTGAACGTCGCGACCCCTGCCCGGATCCCCCCCAGCTCGTCCCTGACGGGCCCGGCGTTGAGCGAGATGATCGCCCGTGACCCATCCGCGCGGCGGATCTCGAGTTCCTCGTCGACGATCGTCTCGCCATGGAGGAGTGCGCGCGCGATCGGCCACTCGCCGGGCGTATACCGCCGGCCATCCAGGTGGAACACCGACCACGAGGCGGCCTCATCCAGCGCCGTCGCCGGCAGCACTGGCCAGATCCGCTGGGCCTCGGCGTTTCCGAAGACGATGCGGCCAGAGGGCGCCTCCGCGAGGACCACGCCCACGGGCATCTGTCGGACGACCTCGGCGAGAGTCCGCTCGGCCGTGCGTGCCGCCTCGTACAGGTGGGCGCGGTCGAGGGCCTGCGCGCAGGTGTCGGCCAGCATCTGGATCGACCGCAGCTCGACGCCGTCGAACGGGCGGGGCTGCTCGAAGGCGAGCGCGAGCCCACCGATGCGCCGGTCGCCGACCGTGAGCGGCACAGCCGCGAGCGCTCCCGCGCCCCGTCGTGCCAGCAGCCTGCCGTGCTCGGGGTACCTCGAGTCTCGCTCGGCGCCGTTGCGCAGGAGCACCGGCGCGCCGGTGCGGACCGCCTCCGCGATGGGTGCGTCGGTGTCGAGCGGATAGGCCACCAGCTGGTCCGGATCGGGGAACTCAGGGTCGGCGAGCGCGACCAGTGTGCTGCCGGACTCGTCGAGGACGCGCAGTGTCGCGAACAGCGCGCCGGCCGCCGGCAGGACGTGCGCGTGGATGGCTCGCACCACGTCCGAGGGCCTCGCGGCGGCGGAGAGCGCGGCCGCGGCGCGCGCGAGGGCCGTCGCGATCTGCGACTCTCGTTCCGCGGCGGCGTGGGCATCGCGTTCCGCCGCGTAGAGGCGGGCCCGGTCGAGTGCCTGGGCACACGTGCCGGCGACCGTGTCCAGGAACTGCCGGTCGCCCGGCGCGAAGACGTGCGGACCCGGGAAGGCGATCCCGATGACACCGACGAGCCGGTTGTCCGCGGACAACGGCAGCACGGCCAGTGCCCCGAAGTCGAACGTGAGATCGCGCAGGAGGTCCGGGTGCTCGCGCCGCAGCTCGGCCTCGTCGCCGACGATCGGCTGCCCGGTACGTGCCACCCGCGCAAGGGGCCGGTCCGCGTCGAGCGACAGGACCGAGCCCGCCCGCAGGCCATCGGCGCCGCCGGACACGCTCGCCAGCACGCGAAGCGTCTCGCCGGCCAGGATCGCCACGATGCCCCGCGAGGCGCCGAGGGCGGGCAGGCCGAGCCGGAGCACGGTGTCCGCGACCTCCTCCGGTTCCAGCGTCGCGGCGAGCGCGGCCGCCAGGGCCCGCAGGTGCTGGGACCGCCGCTCGGCCCGCCGACGGCTCGTGTCGTCCTCGACGAGCGCAAGGGTGCCGCGGACCGCCCCCGACGCGTCGCGCAGCGGCGCAGTGGATATCAGCGTGTCCAGCACGCGGCCGTCCCTGGTGCGGCGTTCCGTCTCGTACCGGCGCAGCCCGCGTCCCTGCTGCGTCGCCCGGAGCTGCGCCAGGCACTCCGCCCGCTGGCCCTCCAGGACCGTCGGAGGCGGCGCGCCGAGCACCTCGTCCGCGGTCCATCCGAACGTGCGCTCGGCGGCGGCGCTCCACTGCGTCACCCGCCCTTCGAGGTCGTAGGCGATGATCGGGACGGGCGACGCGTCGACGAGCGCGGCGAGCGCCTGGCTCGTCTCCGTGGCCGCCGCCGCCGCCTTCTCGAGCGCCTCCCGGCTCCGGACCGCGTCCGTGACGTCACGGACCGCGAAGGTGAACCCGACCACCACGCCGCCGTCCCGCAGCGCGCGAACGCGGCATCGCCACCGACGCGATTCGGGGCCGGTGCCGACCCGGATGTCCAGCTCGGGGCCGGGGTCCTCACCGGCCAGGGCTCGCTCGCAGATCGGTCGGAGTGCCTGGCCGAGGTCCGGCACGAGATCCCACGGGTGGCACCCCGGGTGGCCCGCGAGCGGCCCGCCGTCGAGCTCGGCAAGCGCGCGGTTCACTCGCACGTACCGCGCCTCGGTGTCGAGCAGCGCAAGCCCCACCGGCGCGTCAAGGAATGGCGCGTCGAGGTAGTCGCCAGGCGTGGTGACTGAGGGCCGACTGGGCATGAAGCCCTCGCAGGTGATGTGCCGTTCCCCGGCGGGGACGGTATCGGTCGCCGCGCCCGAGTATGCCAGATGGCGGCGAGGCGGAGCGCCACCAGGCGTCGCGGCGGGGACTGCAAGGGTTTCGCAACGCTAATCGCAGCGAGGCCGTGTGAGGCTGGGACGGGCATTGTGTCGGAATGGTCCGGCCGCGCGCGCGGCCGGGCAACGCGGGCCCGGCGCCGGCCGCCGAACGGCGGTCCGGCCGCCCGGGAGCCGGCACGACCGGCTGCCCGGTAACCGCCACGGGGGGAAGATTGACGAAAGCAACTGCCTCGACCGTCCGCTGATGGGTGCCCAACCACCCGTCGCCGAGCCGAGGCACTTCGATCCAGGGGTGACCGGCCCGGCACAGCCGGTTCCGGTCGACGCGCCACCCGCTGGCGCGTCGATCCTTGACACCCTGCCTGACGCGATCCTCGCGCAGTCGAAGCAGACCGGGGCCGCCGAGTTCGCCGCGATGAGCGCGGCCATCGGCGACGCCGTCGTGGTCTGCACGCCGGACGGCGCGGTCACGCACGCCAACCCGGCCGCGAGGGCGCTCTTCGGCGAGGGACTGACGCGCTGGGACCAGGTGCTCGGGTGGCTGGACGACCCCGGTGGCGAGGCACCCGTCCCGGGCCTGTGCGAGCGCCAGGGACCCGTGCAACTCCGACGTCGCGACGAGCAGGAGCAGTGGCTCTCGCTCACGGCCCACCCCGTGATGGGGGAGGACGGCGTGGATTCCGGGGCGGCCCCTGTGATCGCGACGATCATGCTGGTCCGTGACGTGAGCGATGTCCGCCGATCGAGGCTCGCGCAGGAGGCGTTCATCGGCGTGCTGTCGCACGAGCTCCGGACACCCGTGACGACCATCTACGCCGGGTCCAAGATGCTCGGGGGCTCCCGGGGCACGCTGACCCCGTCCGTTCGCCGGGAGGTGTACCGGGACATCGCGGCCGAGTCGGAGCGGCTCTACCGGCTGGTCGAGGATCTCCTGGTCCTGGCGCGGTTCGACGGGGTGGCGCCCGGGTCGCTGGGCGACGAGCCCGTGCTGCTCCAGCGCATCCTGCCGGAAGTCATCGACCTGGAGCGGACGCGGTTCCCGGCCACCCACTTCGACATCGCCGTCCCCGCCGGGCTCCCGACGGTGCGGGCGGAGCGCACCTACGTGGAGCAAGTCACCCGGAACCTCCTCACGAACGCGGCGAAGTACAGTCCGCCGGGGAGCACGGTGCGGCTCGAGCTTGCGGCCGTGGCGGACCGGGTGGAGATCCGCGTCCTCGACGAAGGACCCGGGTTCCCGGCCGGCGAGGCTGACCGGCTCTTCGAGCTCTTCTATCGTTCTCAGCACACCTCCCGGATGGCCGGGGGAGCTGGAATAGGGCTGTTTGTCTGCCGCCGCCTCGTCGAAGCCATGGGCGGCCGCGTATGGGCCCGGCCACGATCCGGCCGCGGGTCCGAGTTCGGCTTCGCTCTCCAGATCGTCAACGTGGAGGAAGCATGAACAACCAGTTGCTGGTGCTCGTCGCCGACGACGAGCCCCGGATCACCAAGCTCGTGGCCCTGACGCTGCACGACGAGGGGTTCCGCGTGGTGACCGCCAACAGCGGCGAGGAGGCGCTGCGCAAAGCGGAGGAGGTGCGGCCGGACATCGTGCTGCTGGACATCGTCATGCCGGACCTCGACGGCATCGAGGTCATGCGGCAGTTGCGCGAGTGGCGGCCGGTGCCCGTGATCCTGCTGACCGCCAAGGGCTCGACGGCGGACAAGGCCAAGGGCCTCGACCTCGGCGCCGACGACTACGTGGCCAAGCCGTTCCATCCCGACGAGCTCGCCGCCCGCGTGCGGGCCGTGCTGCGCCGCGCCGCTGGATCACCGGGCGCGGGCGTGGTGCGCCTGGGCGACATCGAAATCGACCTGGAGCGCCGGATTGTCACGCGGAACGGTGAGCTGGTCTCGTTCTCCCGGACCGAGTGGCTGCTCCTCCAGCACCTGGCCGCCAACGCCGGGCGTGTCGTGCTCCACACCGAGCTCCTCACCAAGGTCTGGGGGCCCGAGTACCGCGACGACCTCCAGTACCTGAGGGTCTGGATCAGCCGGGTGCGCCGCAAGCTCGGCGCCGCGCCGGGTGAGCCGGGGCCGATCACCACCTTCCAGGGGATCGGGTACGTGCTGGACATCGAGGGCGCCCGGCAGATGTCGGGATCACCGTCGGCTGACGGGTCGCGCGCGCCGGCCATGGCCGGCGCGGCGGGGGTCCGGCAGGGGACCGCTGACGCCGCGGCGGGTGCCGAGCCGGCCGGGTAGCGCCGACCTGCCGCGACCGACCTGCCCCTACCTCCCGGCCCGCACGCCCGTCGCGCGAGCCCGGTAGCCGAGCCGGGCCGAGATGGCCTCGGCCGTCCGGGTCGTCTCGAGC
>JAJYJR010000657.1 GCA_021789355.1 Chloroflexota bacterium
CCCGGTGCCCATGACGGAGATGCTTGCCGTGCTGCCGGGCGTGGCCTTCGCCGCGCGGGGGTCCGTGGCCGACCCGTCGTCGATCGGCAGGACGAAGTCGCTGATCAGGAAGGCGTGCGAGGCCCAGATCCGGGGTGCCGGGTTCGCGATCGTCGAGGTGCTGTCGAACTGCCCCGTGGGGTGGGGAATGACCGCACAGGAGTCGATGCGTCACCTCAAGGAGGTGGTGGTGCAGACCTACCCGCTCGGGGTGCTGGTCGACCGGATGGATCCGGCCAGGCCGAAGAGTGCGAAGGAGGGCTGAACGATGGAGCGCTCCATCGTCTTCGCCGGGTTCGGCGGCCAGGGCATCCTCTTCGCCGGGCATGTCCTCGCGGAGGCCGCCATGGACGAGGGATCCCAGGTGATCTGGATCCCCTCGTACGGCCCGGAGATGCGCGGGGGGACCGCGTCCTGCACCGTGATCATCGGCGACGAGCCCATCGGTTCCCCGATCGTGGATCACCCGGACATTGCGGTGGCCTTCAACCCGCCCTCGCTCGCCAAGTTCGGGCCGGCGATCGCCCCGGGCGGCGTGCTGATCGTGAACGATTCGCTCGTCGAGGCGTCCGCCGGGCGGGACGACATCGACGAGGTCCGGGTGCGCTGCACTCAGCTCGCGCGTGAGGCCGGCGACGATCGCCTGATCAACGTGGTCGCGCTCGGCGCGCTGGTCGCCCGGACCGGCATCGTCCAGGCCGAGAGCGTTCGGGAGGCCCTGCGATACGTGGTCGGCAAGAAACGGCCGGAGGCCCTCGAGATCGACCTGCGGGCGTTCGACCTGGGGATGGCAGGGGTGGAGCGGACGGCCGTCCCGGGTTGACGGCCGCAGCGGCGCGTTGACGGCGGCCATGACACGGCGAACGGCCGGGGTGGTGAGCGACCCCGGCCGTTCCGAAGATTCGCGGTTCGGGACCTGGCGGTCCTGTGGCTAGCGGATCCCGGCGAGCTCCTGCAGCAGCTGCCAGTACTCCAGGCGCTCGTCTCGGGTGGCCAGGATCTCGGCGGACGGCGTGCCGTCCCGGAAATGCTGCGAGAAGCGGCCCTCGGTCTTCGCGAAGTCCAGGAAGTCGAACGGGGTGCCGTCTGGGAGCCTGGACCAGTCCTCTTTCACGTTCGGGTTGCCCTGGAGCGAGAGGCGCTTCGCCATGGTCTCGCCCCGCCGCGGGTCGTATGTGAAGAGCGGGAAGGCGCGCGAGTCGACCGCCAGCTTCGCCTGCCGGCTTGCCGCGTCATCGGCGATGCCGTGCTCGGGCATGCAGGGCGTGTAGGCGACGATGACCGCCGGCCCCGGGAACTCGTTGGCCTCCATGACCGCGCGATAGAAGTGGTTGTAGTGCGCCGGCGTCGTTGACGCCACGTACACGTCGCGGTGGGCCAGCATGATCAGGCCGAGCTCCTTGCGCCGCTCGGGCCGGCCGTGGATGGCCTTACCGAACGCCGAGAGCTTGGTCACCTGGCCGCCGTACGACGCCGTGGACGACTGCCCGCCGGTGTTGGAGTAGACCTGCGTGTCGAGCACGAGCACCTTGATGTCGGCGCCCGACGCGACCATCCGCGAGAGCGACTGGAAGCCGATGTCGTACATCGCCCCGTCGCCCCCGAAGACCCACAGGCGTCGCTCCGGGTGGCCGGCCTGGTCCCAGCGCAGCCGCACGCCCATCGCGTCGGCCGGGCCGTTCTCGAACAGCGAGTTCGTCCAGGGCACCAGGTACGGGTTGAAGGGATAGGTGCTGCCGTACACGGTGTTGCAGCCGGTCTCGGCCACGATCCCCATCGAGTCCGGGCCGTGGACCTGGCGGGTGGCGGCCACCAGCATGCGGATGGCAGAGGCCTCGCCGCAGCCGGCGCAGGACCCGGCGCCGCCGACATAGCCGAGGGCGTGCTCGCCGAGCATCAGGTCCGCGAGCGCCTTCTCGTTCCGGTACTCCACCGGGGTCGGTGGCAGGCTCCGGAAGAACGAGAAGTCGCGGCGGTAGCGCTCGAGGGTGCTCTCGCCGGAGGGCTCCTGGGCGACCTTGTCGATCATGAACAGCGCGTCGTGGCCCTCCGCCTTGCAGACGTCGACGCACTCGGCGCAGCCCTTGCAGTGCTGGGAATCCACGAAGATCCCGAACATGGCGGGCTCGATGCCCTTGCGGGCCGGGACGTCCGCGTACTTCCTGGTCCGCACGAAGTGCGAGCGGGCCGTCTCTGCGGCCTGGGCGCCATCCGCGCGCTTCCACGCGAACGCCCCGATGGCCGGTTCCAGCTGCGTCTCGGGGACGGCCACCGCGAGGATCGCCGTGTCCGGGCAGGCGCTCACGCACGCCATGCAGCCCACGCACTGCTCCGCGATGAACTCGGGGATGTGCGCGGAGAGGTTGCTGAAGTCGCGGACCGCCGCCGTCCCGGGCGGGATGATGCTGCGCGCCACGCCGGCATCCGCCGGCAGCTCGACGTCCGCGATGCCCCGGCGGTACGCGCCGACGACCGACCGGTTGAAGTCTTCGACGTAGGCGTCTACGTCGAAGAGGACGGGAGAGGTGTCCATCGCCTGCGCGCGCGCCGCGTGCTCCTCTTCGCTGAGGGGGCCGCTGGGGGCCTCGATCACGGGTAGCAGCTGCTCAGGCATGGGGGACTCCCACCAGGTGATGGACGACATCGGTGGTCGAGAAGATCCCGACGGGCCGCCGTCCCTGCTCGTCCACCACCACCAGGCGGTGCACGCGGTTGAGCTCCATGAGCCCGATCGCCTCCTGCACCGGGGTGTCGACGCGGCAGGTCAGGGCCGGAGCGGTCATGAGATGGCGCACCGACAGCCCTGGCCAGCTCGACCACAGGTGGTCGGTCGCCCTGGCCCGCACGAGGTCGGTCTGGCTCACGACGCCCACCAGGGTGCCTTCGCCGTCGACCACGGGCAGGCCGTGGATGCGATGCTCGTCGAGCAGCCGGGCCGCTTCCGCGAGCGGCGCGTCTGCTCGCACCACGATGGGGTCGCCGGTCATCAGCTCCCCCACCGTGCGCGATACGGTCTCGTTCATCGGGACGCCTCCAGGACGGCCGCCGCCACCGGCTCGCCGCCGATGGCCGCGGTCACATCGATCAGGTTGTCGTATGCCCGCTCGATCACCGCGTAGTTCGCCTCGACCACGCTCCCCCCGCGCTTACCGAAGAAGCGGGGCAGGAGCTTGTGGATGGCCGCGAGGAGCTCATCGCGATCGAGGCCGGCGCGCGAGGCGAAGGGCGAGACGCGCAGGAAGACACCGACCTGCGCGACGCCCTGCATGCGGACCACCAGGTCTGGCCGGGGCGCGAACTCCGCCGCGAGGGCGGCGGTATCGAGCGCGGTCAGCCGGATGTTGCGGGCCAGGATCTGGGCCCGCGCGTCGGCCGGCACGGACTGCCAGATGCCCGCCGGGTCCGCCAGCGGCGTCTGCAGGAAGACGGTGCCGCCTTCCGCCAGCCCGGCGAGCGGATCGCCCATCCCGAACGCCGAGACGTCGTGCAGCGGCACGAACTCGACGTGAGAGAGCTCGTTGTGCTGCCGGATCGGAGCGTCGGCGATGGTCAGGTAATACGTGGTGGGCAGGCCCTTCTTCTCCGAGCCGTAGCGCGGGTACGCCTGCACATGCATGTCGAAGAGCTCGCCGATGAGTGTGGCGAGGAACTTGTTGGTGGTGACGGATCCGAACCCGCCGATCGAGTGGCCCCGCAGGCTGTATGCGCCCGCCGGCCGCAGGTCGATGTCGTGCGACTCGATCGCCAGCGGATGGCGGATGCCGACCACGACGTGGGGCTGGCGGCGCACTGCCTCGTCGTCGAGGAGCCGATCGAAGACGGCGATCAAGTCGCCGGCGGCCACATCGCGG
>JAJYJR010000658.1 GCA_021789355.1 Chloroflexota bacterium
ATGCAGCGTCGAGCGGAACGCCCGGTCGAGCTTCCACACCAGGACGAGGTCGACCTTGCGCTGGGCGGCATCGGCCAGCAGGCGCGCCCAGGCGGTGCGGTGGGCCAGATCCCCGGCCGCCGCCTGGTCGACGTACTCCATGGCCAGCCAGCCCCGGGCGGCGACGTAGGCGCGCAGGGCGTCGAGCTGGAGTTCCGGGTCCTGGTCCTTGTCGCGCGTCGAGACGCGGGCGTACAGGGCGACGCGGAGGGAGCGACCGACGGCGTCCAGCGTCCCGCTCATGGGGCACCTCGCGTGCCGCGCTGACCGGTCACGGCTTCCTTGGCCGCTGCGCGCTGCCGACGCTGCTGGCGGTCGGTTGGACCACCCCAGCCGTGCACGACGCCGCGTCCCGCGCGGGAGCGGTGCTGGCGGCACGTGGACGAGCAGGTGAGGCGGCTCCGCCGACCCCAGCGGATCGGCTCGCCGCAGACGACGCAGGCCCGGGCCTCGGTGGCGTTCACTGCACGACTCCCGGGCCGCTCCACGCGTCCGCGACCGAGGGATGGCAGGTGGCACAGAAGAGCGTCCCGTCGGCCCGCTGGGCGGGCACGTGGCCGGTGCCGTGATCGAAGGCGCAGCGCCAGGCGGGAACCGTGCCGGGCGTAGGCCGCACGGTCTCCGCAGACGGCCTCGGAAGCGTGACAGCGTGACGGGCGGCGGGGTCCGGTGTCACGGTGTCACGCTTCGACCCCTCTTCCGGGGCAGCGGCCTGAGCAGGGCCCAGGTAGCGGGCCCAGGCGTCCTCGAAGTCCTCCCGGGCGTAGCCCCGCACGGCCGGGCCGTTGTCGCGGCGCTGTCCGGAGCGAATGCCGAAGGGGCGCAGCAGGGCGGCCAGGCGATGGGCGCTCAACGTCTTGCCCCGGTAGTCCCCCCAGGGCGCGCTCTCGTCCGCGCACAGCGCCGCGACGAGCTCGCCCGTGCCGAGCCGCTCGGCCTTCCTGCCGTCGAAGACCGCGCGGATGTCGGCGAGGAGGCGGATGCCCTCGCTCTCGGTGTCGAGCGACCCCGCGCCGTGCAGCGCCAAGGCGGCCCCGCGGGCCCGCGCGGCCCACCCCTCGCCGGCCGCGTCGGCGATGGCGAAGAGGGGCTCCCAGCCGTCGGCCGCCCGGTCGCTCAACTCGGCGGGCAGTTCGGGTCGCGCCCCGCGCAGCTCCTGCCCGGCCAGAGCCGCGCGGAGCCCCTGCAGCAACGCGGCCGCGGCCGGCTCGACCTCGCGCCGCCGGAAGCGCTCGACGGGTTCGGTCAGCCGGTTGCGGCGCCGGAGACGGATGGGGATCGAGCGGTCCGCGACGGTGGCGGGCAGCGCCCCGATGCCCGCGATCGCCTTCGGGCAGAACACCTCGAACTCGACGAGCTCCGCCCCGAAGCCGGCGCAGCGCGGCACCTTGGTGCCCCGTCGGTTCCCGGCGTTGAGGAGCGCCCGCAGCCCCTCGTAGCGGTCGGCCGCGCGGCCGAAGATCGCGTCGGCCTCATCGAGCAGCAGCGTGGGGCGCTCCTGGTCGATCTTGCGGTACACCACCGCGTCGGAGGGCAGCACGGCCCGCCAGGCGCGCGCCACGAGCAGCTCCAGGAGGTCGAGCAGCAAGGTCTTGCCGCACTGGCGCTCCGCGCTCGTGATCGCGAGGTACGGCGAGGCGTCGAAGGCGGCGATGACGTGGCTGTGGGCGACCCAGAGGGCGAGCGCGGTGGCCTGCTCGGGTCGCTCGAAGGCGACGTACCGGCGCAGGAAGGCCTCGATCGCGTCGAGGACGTCGGCGAGGGTGGCGACGTCGATGGGGCCGCCGTTGCTCCGAGGAACGCCGCTCATTCGGGTCGCTCCCCGGTGAGCCCGTCGAGGATCGCGAGCGAGGGGCGCAGGTCGAGGGCGTCGAACTCGACGAGGCCCTCGTCCGCGAGCAGGTGCACGTTCTCGTACACGTGCTCCACGTTTCGCCTGACGGTCAGGATGTCTGCGCGGTCGACATGAACGTCGTCGTCACGCCCCGGCCCCTGACGCGACGACGTGCCGCCTCCCTTCTTCATCGTGACCCTCGCCGTTCGCCGTCGGCCAAGGATTCGATGTAGGCCGTGATCGCCGACGCGGGGACGAGCCTGCGTCGGCCAACCTTCAGAGAGCGCAAGCGACCGGCGCTCACCTCCTCGTACAGTCGGCTGCGCCCGATCCCGAGGGCGTCGGCTGCCTCATCGATAGACAGCAGGCGGTCAGGCACTGGTGCCAGCGGCGCGGCTTGCGCGGCCAGCTCAGCCCGGATGGCGGTGACCAGTTCAGCCATCGCGCGCTCGATGCCGGAGGCCGGCTGTGACGTGCTCATCGGCCACGCCCCTGCCGGCCTTGGCTCCCGCGCACCAGAGCCTCCGGCTCCTGCGGTCGTTGCACAACGTGGCCGCCGCCGAGGAGAGCCTCCCGAAGGATGTAGGTGGCCTGGCTGCTCGGGTGGCGCATCTCCAGCGTCGAGGCGCGGACCAACGCCTCCCACGTTTCGGTGTTCAGGGCCACGAACAGGCGTTTCATGCTGGGCGCGAGCCTATTCCCCGGCTCTCGTTGCGCCCGCGTACAAACGCGCAGCGGAGTTACTGCGCGCCTTCGGCTCGACCGTCCGGACCGCGGTCGCGACTACGCGCGAGGCCCGCCTACGGGATCGTGTCCAATATGGCCCTGATCCGGGGATCCTCGGCGGCCCAGCGTCGCAGGGTCGATGGTTGTCTTCCCAGGCGAGTGGCAATGACCCGGCGGGTCAGCCTCAGCTGGTACGCCTCTTGCCGGAACTCCTCCATGTCGCCGAAGGCTTGGTCGAAACCCTCTTCCTCGCCGAGAGCGTTCACCGCGTCCTGTACCGCGCGGAGCCGCTCGTCCCGGTCAACCGGCGGCCGCCCGGGCGGGTGTCTCGTCTTCATCAGCCGCCTCGCAGCCTGCTCGCCCGCCTCCTCTCTGGCCGCCGCCAGGCGCACCGCCTCGGGGTTCTGTTTCTGTTCCTCGTTCAGGTCGTCCCAGGCCCGCCTGAGATGGTGCTGCCAGCGATCCTCAGGGAGCCGTGCGAGACGACCGCGCCTCGCCTGGGCGAGCGCCCTGGCCCTGGCGACTGCAACGTCAGGCAGCACGCCCCCGTGGGGCGCCAGCGCCAGCTCCGCATCGAATTCGGTCGCGCCGGGAACCTGCCGCCAAACCGCCTGTGCAGCCCGCGAGTTCTGCATGGCAAGCACGCCCCCGAAGGACGCGAGTTGTATCCCGTCTAGCTCGGGGACCCGCGCCCACTCCGGCGGCACACCCCCAGCACTTGGCGCCGCGCCAGTAGCGTCGTCCCTCTGGACGGGCGCGGCTTCCGTGGGGTCCTGGCCGGCCGTCGGATCGACGCCCGCCTCGGGTGCGTTCATCGCGCATCTCCCGTTCCGAGTGCCCGATCCATCGCGGCGGCGGCGTCGCGGCGGAGCGCCGGCACGACGGCCGCGTAGTGCGCGGCGGTGATCGCGATCCCTGCGTGGCCGAGCCATTCACTGATGACCGCCAGCGGCACGCCTTCGGCGAGCATGAGTGTCGCGGCCGAGTGCCGGAGGTCGTGGAACCGGACCCGCGGGATACCCGCGGCGACGCGCGCCCGCGCGAAGGCGTGAGAGATCGTCTCGGGGAGGAGCCGCCTGCCTACGGTATCGGTGAACACGAGCCCGTCGAGGTCCTGCCATGCGGTCCCCATGGACGCCCGGGCCGCATCCTGCCGTTCCCGCTGACGTCTGAGCGCGGCGCGCGCCCGCTCCGGAAGGGGGATCGTGCGCCGCGACCGGGCCGACTTCGGCTCCGCCAGGGTGTATCCGCCCCCGCGCGCGAGAGCGAGCGATTGACGCACGGTGAG
>JAJYJR010000659.1 GCA_021789355.1 Chloroflexota bacterium
AGGTAGAGCGGGTGGACCGACGAGGTGCGCCAGCCGGCGGTCTCGAGGAGCCGATCGAGGAGGGGCGCCACGATGGCGTGCCCCCGCATCCGGGCCAGCCAGTCCGGCGGGATGCCGTCGAGCCCGAACCAGGCGCCGGCCAGGCCGCCCGCGATGGCCGCCGTGGTGTCCGTGTCGTGGCCGTGGCGGATCGCCCGCTCGAGGGTGGCGGGGTACGCGTCGGCGCCGGCGAAGGCGTCCCAGGCCGACCATCATGCGTCGGCCACGAAGCCCGACCCGCTGCGCTGCCCGTACGCCTCGAGCCGCGCCAGGGCCCGGGCGTGCTCGGCATGGGCGGGGGAGGGGTCGTACAGCGCGTGGAGGGCCGCCCGGGCGCGCTCGGGGGCCTCGGCCCGCTCGATCCCGGTCCCATCGGCGAGGAGGAGCTCCCGCGCGGTCAGCACGTACCAGGCGCAGGCCACCTGCGCGAGGGGATGGCCGTGGGTCACCGCCGAGGCCCGGTGCGCCTGCTCGGCCAGGGCCGCGTCGGGCAGGGTGTGCCCGACCAGGGCGAGGGGCAGGACCCGCATGAGCGAGCCGTTCCCGTTGTCGTGCTCGCCGGCCGGGCCCGCCGTCTCGGCCGGGACCCCGTCGCGGATGCGCCGCAGGGCCGCCGCGGTGGTGCCCCCGATGTCGAAGACCCCGTCCCCGTCGGGGGTGTACGCCCCCTGCTCCCGCCAGGCGAGGAAGCGCCGCCCCTGGTCCGCCGGGTCGAAGCCCGCCGAGAGGAGCGAGTCGAGGAGGGCCAACGTGAGCGCCCCGTCGTCGCTCCAGGTCCCCGGCGGCTGGCCGTGCGTGCCCCGTGCGCCGAAGACCACCGGCCCGATCTCCCCCGGCGGGCGGAACTCGTACGGCACGCCGAGGGCGTCCCCCACGAGGTGGCCCCACAGCGCGCCGGCCAGGCGCAGCGGCAGCTCCATGCGGCGCAGTGTGCGCCATCGCGACGGGCGCCGGACAAGCGCCGCGACACGCGCCGGTGCCGTGTTGCACCACAACCGCATCGATTCCGGCTTGCCGTGTCATGCAAGCTGGCACAGCGGGGATTGATCATGCCCCGGAGTGATGGGAGATCATGGCGGACGGCAGGCGCAGCGGAGGTGTGCGGCGACGGGTTCGGGACCGTCTACCTACCGGCATCCTGACAGTCGGTATGTCGGGACGCGGTACAGGCCGCAGCCGCGGCTCCGGGCGCACCAACATTGCGCGACACGGCCCCGTGGAGAGGTACGCTCCGGATTGGCATCCTTGTGGTCTGGCGCGACCACGACAGAGGGATCCTCTCCCGGGTCGGCTGAGGAGGAAGAACGACGGCATGAAGACCGTCCGCGACGCATGCGTGCTTCAGGCGAACGCGCTCTCCATCAAGCTCGGTGAGCAGGTCGAGCAGCTCGACGAGCTGATCGCGGACGAAGGCAACGGACTCGCCTTCTTCGAGAAGACGGCGATCACGGCCGGCATGCAGGACCTCATCTCCGAGGGGCTCGCGCGCCTCGCGGGACGGTCCTCGCAAGCCATCTTTCACCTCAAGCAGGCGATGGGGGGCGGCAAGACGGTCTGTGGTGATGGAGCGCGGCTGACCGATACTCCGCGCTGGTCGGACATGCAGAGAGCCCCGGGGGTTCCGTTGCGACGCGCACCCTCGGGGCGCTGGAGACCGGCGTGGGGAGCCTATCGCGGCTCGATCACGACGTCGAGCGCTACCTGCGGACGGGCGGCGAGCGGACGCTGCCGGCGGCCTGCCCGCGCTGTCGTGCGCCTGACGCCTGCATCTGGTGGGGCCGCTACTGGCGAGCGCTGCGCACGGGGACCCGCTCGGTTCGCCTTCCGATCCGCCGGGTGCGCTGCCGCGTCTGCCACCACGCACCCGGGCTGCGGCCGGCCTTCCTCATCGCTCGGCGGCTCTACGCTCGCCCGCTGATCGCAGCCGCCCAGGCCCTGCACGCGCGCGGTCTCTCGGCCGAGGGGGTCGCGGTCGCGGTCAGCACCGAGTTCGTCATCGCGGCGAACCTCGTGCGCGCCTGGCTCACCACACCCGTGCGCGCCGAAGGACCGTGAGCCAACAGGCGCTCGACTTCTGCGCGCCGGCGACGGCCCGCAGACTCGTCGGTTGCCGGCCGGGCTGGACGGCGAGTCTCAACACAAGGATCGCTGGGAGCACGCAACCTTGACTGAGACCTGGACACCGCCAGTGACGGCCGGCCTCCTCTACGTCGGGCTCGACATCGGCCGGGCCAGCCACCTCGTGGCGGCGATCCCGGAGGCTTCCTTCCGCGGCGAGCGCTGGCAGACAGCGCCCGTGCGCCGTTTCGAGGCGAGCGCCGCAGGGTTCGCCGCCCTTGAGGCGTGGCTCGCCTCGTTCGGGGTGCCGGTGGCGGACGTCCGGGCGGGCCTCGAGCCCACCGGCGGCTACTACGGTCAGACGATCGCAGCCTGGCTGCGTGGGCACGGCTACCCCGTGGCCTGGCTGCAGAACTGGGCCGTGCACGACCAGCGCCAGCTCCTCGTGGGCAAGCAGACGAAGACCGATGCGCTCGATGCCCGGCTGATCGCTCGACTCCTCTTCCTGCGCGAGCAGGGACTCGCCGCCCGGGCCTTCCTCGAGTCGGCCCCAACGCCGGCGGCTGAGGCGTTGCGCCTGCTCGTGCGCAACCGCTGGAAGCTGGTGCAGCTGCGCAGCCGCCATCTCCTGCAGCTCATGGCGCTCCTCGACGTCACGTTCCCTGAGCTGCGCCTGGTGTTCCGCTCGTCGAGCGTGAGCGACACCGCGTTGGCGGTCCTGGAGCGCTACCCCACCCCGACGGCGCTCGCTGCGGCGCCCATCGCCGAGCTCGAGCACCTCATCGTGATCGAGGCCCACGCCCCGAAGCTCAAGCGGATCGTGCCCCGGTTGCACGAGCTCGCCGGCTCGAGCGCGGGTCTCGCCGAGGGGATCGAGGAGCTCGTGGCGGCGGAGCGCTGGTTGGTCGCCCAGCTGCGCACGACCGATGTCGAGATCGGCCGGCTCGACGCCGAGATCGAACGGGCCATGACGGCCTGGCCCGAGCGGGATCGCGCCGTGCTCGCCTCCTTCCCGGCGCTCGGCGCGACTCGTCAGGCGATCCTCCTCGCCGCGATCGGCGACGTGCGCCGCTTCCGCGACGACCGGGCCCTGCGCAAGTACTTGGGCTGGTATGCCGAGCTCGCCCAGTCGGGCACGAGCGTCGACCGCCACCGCCTGGGCACCGTCGGCGAGCGCAACGCGCGGCGCATGATCTGGCTCTGGGCGCTCTCGCTCATCACCCCCCAGGCCCCCGAGACCCCCTTCAAGGCCTGGTATCGGGCGCTCCGGGCGCGCGGCATGCGGGGCAACGTGGCGGTCGGGCACCTCGCCAGCAAGCTCGTGTCGGTCGTCTACTTCTGCCTGCTGCGGGGCGAGCCCTACGACCCTGCGCGGCACTGGCGCGAGCTCGGGTTGCAGGCACCAGACGAGCGGCCGGACGACTTCAGTGTGGCTGTGGGGACGCGACCCCTTGGGCAAGACGTGGCGCCGGCCGCTCCAGCGGAGCAACCGGACGCCTGAAAGTGGGATTGGGGCGCGCCCCCGCCCGGCCAGGCATCCGATGGCTTCCCGATCCATCGGTCCGCGAGATGGCTCACAGACCGTTGGGGCGGCCCACCGACCCCTGACTGAGACGCGGCAGACGAGCGGACCTCCTGACAACGACTTCTGAGACGCATCTCTCGATCGCCCTGGGCGTGCAGGCGGCGCGACGGGGCCACCGCGTGGCGTTCGCCACGGCGCACCAGTGGGTCAACCGCCTGGGAGCCGCCAAGCGGGCAGGCAGGCTCGACGAGGA
>JAJYJR010000660.1 GCA_021789355.1 Chloroflexota bacterium
TGCGGCAACAGCCGACGCCCGCTGCGCCTGCGTCCGCCGTCGGGGCCGCCCCCACGTGGCGCGGACCAAGCACCCACGGTCCAGGCGCATCTGGGGTGCACCCAGCTTGACGAGGGCCACGCAGAGCCAGTCGGGGCCCTTCGAGCGTCACACGGTGTAGAACAGGATCACGTCGGACGGTGGTCAGGTGCGGCGTCCGCCACCAGGCCGTAGCGGAGGGAAGCGTCAAGCGACATCGGCGGGCTCCCGATGCCTCCTCGGGTAGGGGCCAAGTGGCCCATGCATCCGAGGCAGATGGCCATGGTGCTAGGGGGCCAGATGGCCCAACGTGCCTGCCGTTGGTCGCTCTCGCATGGGCGGTAGGCAGCGGGCGAGGAGAGTGCCGATGGCCTTGCCGATCGAAGAGCTCCCGGTCCGAGATCTACCCAGGCGGCTGCGCGAGCCGCAGCGAGGCGGAGCCGCGGAACACTTCGGCCCGACGGACCCCCACCGTGACATCGCGCGCCTGCCGCTGCTGCGCACGGCGCTCAAGAGCCGGCCGCTCCAGTTCTTCCTGATCCTCCCGAACCAGATGGTCTTCTGGCTCGTGATCGTCACCGGACTGTTCGGCGCGGTCCTGCCCACCCACAACTTCTCGACGGTGATCACCTGGTATGTCTGGTTCTGTGCCGTCTTCCTCCTGATGGCGGGCGTCGGCCGGGGCTGGTGCGCGATGTGTCCCTTCGGCGGTCTCGGGGAATGGGTCCAGCGCCGCACGCTGTGGAAGCGCCATCCGGTGTCGATCGGGCTCGGCCGGCGATGGCCGCGCGCTCTGGCGCGCTGGGGCATCCTCCCGTCCATCGTGATGTTCCTGACCCTCACCTGGTTCGAGGAGTTCCTCAACATCGCGGGACCGGGAGATCCGCGCTTCACCAGCTACCTCGTGCTCACCGTGATCGGGTTGGCCCTGGTCACGTTCCTGGTGTTCGAGCGGCGCACGTTCTGTCGCTACCTCTGTCCCCTCACGGCGCTGATCGGGACGGTCGGGGCGACCGGCATGGTCGCGGGCTTCCGCACCCGCAATCGCGATCTCTGTCTGAGCTGCCCGACCAAGGACTGCATGCGCGGCAGTGAGCGCGGCTACCCCTGCCCCTGGTACGAGTGGCCGGGGAGCGCGACGTCGAACCTGATGTGCGGCCTGTGCACCGAGTGCCTGAAGAACTGCCCCTACGACAACGTGGGGCTGTTCGTGCAGCCGCCGCTGACGTCGGTGATCGCTCCCGTCCGACGGCGCATCGACATCGCCTGGGCGGCCACCATCCTCTTCGGCCTGGTCGTCTTCCAGCAGGTGAACGCGCTCCCAGCCTACGCGTCGCTGGACGGCTGGCTCAACGGGGTCACGTCCTTCCCGGGCTATCCGAACCCGATCGATTTCCTGGGCGTCGTCGCGGCGGCGAGCCTGCTGTTCGCGGCCGTCGTGTGGGGCCTCCGCAGGGTCTTCGCCGATCCGCGCCCGAACCCCGACGCGCCCGGACAGCGGCGCGGGGGCCCGTTCAGCCCCTGGTTCGCGGCGCTCGGCTACGGGCTGATCCCGCTGATGGGCGCGGATTACCTCGCCCGCCAGCTGCCCCGGTTCCTGCTCCATGCGCCACGCATCGTGATAGCCATCTCCGACCCGTTCGCGCTCGGGTGGAACCTCTTCGGCACGGCGCACGCCCCGCTCTATGACGTCCACCTCACCTCGGGGCAGGGGCTGGTCGCGAGCCAGCTCATCGTGACGGGACTGGGCACCCTCGCCGCCGCGTATGCCACGTGGCGCATCGCGGGCCGCGATCTCGGTCCCTTGAGCTCCCGCGCGGCCGCGCTGCGGGCGGCGAGCGCGATCGTGGTCGTCGCCATGGGCGTCGGGGTGGGGGCGCTCTATCTCGCGATGGGAGGCGCAGAGTGATGGCCGTCGTGCCACGACCCTTGCGCGGGACGTCACGCACATGAGCGCGCAGCGCCTTCCCGTGGCGCCGACCCGCCGCGCCACCGCGGCCGAGCATGCCTGCGTCCGGATCGACAGCGAGCGCTGTGCGGGCTGCCAGGAGTGCCTGATCCGCTGCCCGACCGGCGCCCTTGCCCTCGATCCCGTGACGTGGATCGCGCAGGCGGACGAGCCCCTGTGTGTCGGCTGCCGGCAATGCCAGCGTGTCTGTCCGTATCGGGCGATCGAGGTCGTCGGGCCCGTGGTCGTCGCGGCGCGGCACGAGGCGCCGCTGCTGCACGTGGAGCCGCTGGAGGGCGACACCCGGGAGATCAGGCGAGGGTTCTCGGGGTGGCCCGACGCCTTGAACGAGGCGGAGCGCTGCCTGCTCTGCCCGGATCCCACCTGCGTCGAGGGATGTCCCGCGCACAACGACATCCCCGCCTTCATCGCCGCCTTGCGGGAACGCGACGTGGCAGGTGCGCACGCGATCCTGCGGCAGACGACCATGCTGCCCGACGTCTGCAGCCGGGTGTGCGACCAGAGCGCGCAATGCGAGGGTGCGTGCTCCTGGGCTCTCGCCGGCGGCCAGGCGGTCGCGATCGGTCGCCTGGAGCGCTTCCTCACTGAGCGAGCCACCGTGCCCGGAGTGACGCCGGAGTCGGCGGAGGGCGCCGGTCTCTCGATCGCGATCGTGGGTTCCGGGCCGGCGGGCTGCGCGGCGGCCTGGGAGCTGCTGGCGGCCGGTGCCACCGTCACGATGGTCGAGAAGGACGCAGAGCCCGGCGGGGTGCTCCGCTGGGGAATCCCGGACTTCACGCTTCCGGCCGCCATCGCGAGGCGGCCCATCCAGGCCCTCGTCGACGCTGGGCTGGAGTTGCGGACCGGGTGCGCCCTCGGGCGGGACGTGCGGCTCGACGAACTCCTCGACCACCACGACGCGGTGGTCCTCGCACACGGGGCGTCGGCGCCCCTCATGCCTCCGGTTCCGGGGGTCGACCTGCCCGGGGTCGAAGAGGCGACCGGCTTCCTGACGCGCGCCAAGCGGGCGCTGGCCTCCGGCGGGCGACTGCCCGAGATCGGCGCCGGCACCGTGGTGCTGGTGATCGGCGGCGGCAACACCGCCATGGATGTGGCCCGCACCGTGCGTCGCTTGGGCGGACGGGTGATCGCCGTTGAGTGGATGGACGAGCGCTTCGCCCGGGTGCGTCCCGATGAGCTCGCGGAGGCTCGGGCCGAGGGCGTCGACGTCCGCTTCACCACCACCGTGGAGGGCCTGGAGGGCGAAGCGGTGGGCGTTTCCAGCGCCTGGTTACGCCGAACGCGGCAGCGACGGCTCCAGGAGCTCCCGAAGGTGGCGCCCGGCGCGCCCGAGCGGCTCCCCGTGGATCGCGTCGTCTTCGCCCTGGGCTACCGCGTCGAGGCCGCGGTGGCGGCGGAGGTCGGGACCCTGCCGCTTCCCCGGATCGACCTGCGACACGCCTTCCCCAATCGGCCCTGGACGGCGAGTGGCCTCTTCGGCGGGGAAGCGAGCACGATCGGGCTCCAGGCGCTGGAGCGCGAGGTCACGCTGGCCGTTGCCGCGGCTCCGGTCCGTGCCGGCTGGTGGGCGCGTCTCTTCCGGCGCGGGCAGAGCGGAACGGTGCCGCGCATCGGCCGGTGGGCCCGCATCTGGCGCCGGCAGGCCGCGATCGGCCTCGCCGCGGCCTCGATGCCCTACGAGGGCCGGGTCTGGGTGGTGGGCGACGCCTTGGTCGGCCCGTCTACGGTCGTCGGCGCCATGGCCCAGGGCAGGGAGGCGGCGCGGTCCTTACTGCGCGCGCGACCCTCTCGTGGCCTCTCAAGCGGAGGCACGCTCCCGGTCGGGCCGACTCGCGCTGCGGCAGATCCAGATGAAGCACGGCGGAGCTATCTGGACCGTCGCAGAC
>JAJYJR010000661.1 GCA_021789355.1 Chloroflexota bacterium
CGTGGGCTGGAACCTCCCCATCGGGCAGCCCGGCAGCGAGGGCCTGACGCTGGCCGCGTTCCAGACCCTGCGCTCGCTGGCCCAGCGGTACTCGACCCTGTGGGGCATGCTCGACGTGCGCGTGCGCGAGCTGGTCGGGCTGGACTGGGACGTGGGGCCGACGCGCGACGCGCAGCAGTCCGCGAAGTCTGACAAGGGCATGGCGAAGGATCAGGCCGACCGCGCGAAGCAGGTCGCCGACTGGTTCCGCTGGCACATCGACCCGAACTACACCGACGGGTTCCAGAGCTGGTTCACCGCGGCGCTGTGGGACCAGTTCGTGATGGACGCGGTGGCCGTCCACCCGCTCCCCACGCGGGTACCGGGCAAGGGGCTGTTCGGGAGCGGGCTGGCGCACTGGGAGCTGCTGGACGCGGCGACCATCCGCCCGCTCGTGGACGAGCGCGGCGCGCTGCCGCTGCCGCCCGCCGTGGCGTTCCAGCAGTACCTGTGGGGCGTGCCCCGCGTGGACATGATGCAGGTGCTGGCGGTGGGCGACGCCGACGAGGCGGACGCGCTGATGGAGGCGGGCGGGCTCCCCACCAACCTCGACGACGCGGACCCCGACGGCGAGTACCGCATGGACCAGCTCCACTACTGGCGCCAGACGCCGTGGACGAACACGCCCTACGGCCTGTCGCCCGTGGCCGCCTCGCTGCTGCCCATCGTGATCGGGCTCCAGCGGCAGGTGTGGCTGAACGACTATTGGAGCGAGGGCACCATCCCCGGCGTGTTCGTAGTGGCCGGCCCGGCCTACGCGACCGCCACGCAGCAGCTCCAGCTCCAGAACAGCCTCAACGCGCTGGCGGGCGACGTGGCGTGGAAGCACCGCGTCATCGTCCTGCCGCCGGACAGCAAGGCGCTGCCGCAGAAGGACCTCGCGTTCAGCAAGGACGTGGACCTCTCGATCATCGAGTACCTGTACCCGGTGCTCCACGTCATGCCGCAGGAGATCGGCCAGATGCCGGGCGGGCGCACCTCCGGGCTGGGCGGCTCGTCCGCCTCGCAGGAGATGATGGACGCCACGGTGCGCCAGCGCACCCGCCCCGACCGCAAGGTGTGGAAGCAGCGGTTCGACGCGCTGATCCAGCAGGGGTTCGCGCAGCCGGACCTCGAATGGAAGTGGGTCGAGTTCGAGGAGCAGGAGGACGCGGAGAAGAAGGCCGCGGCCGAGGCCAGCCAGATCAGCCACGGCCAGAAGACCATCGATCAGGTCATCGTCGACAACGGCGGCGACCCGTGGGGCCTGCCGCTCACCAGTACCCCGATCTTCGTCATGGGGACCGGCATCATCCCGCTCGACCCGGAGGTCACGGCGCCCGCCCCCATCGCCCCCGGCGGCACGGTCCCCGGCGCCCCGGCGGGCGGCAGCGACGCGGAGCCGAACGCCCCCTCCGGGGCGCCCGCCGGGACTGCTCCAGCGACCCGAGAACCGGCCGTAGCGCCGTCGAAGCCCCCGGAGCGGTCTGGTACCCCATCCGACGGCGAGGGCACGCAGGGCGACAGTCCTACGCCGTCACCGTCAGACGAGGGGTCTTCGGCCAGCAAGCTCTCGCTGGCCGACGTGGTGAAGTGGCGCATCCGCTACAAGGGCAAGAAGCTCCCCAGCACGATCCACGGCTACCTGCTGCGCTCGTACCCCGAGGACGAGGTGAAGTGGGCGGCCGACGGCCGCATCGACTGGCGGATGGAGCCGCACGTCAAGCTCGACGACATCAACTGGACGCGGCGGCCGGGCGGGCGCGACTACGACAAGGAGCAGAAGATCGCGGACTCGCTGGCGCGCGGGGCGACGATGGATCCCATCGTGGTCTGCGAGTTCGCGTCGAAGGCGGTCTACAACCGCGCCGGGCTGACGGTGGCCGACGGCTACCACCGCACGGGCGGAGCCGACAAGGCGGGATGGAAGGACGTGCCCGCCTTCGTGGGGACGAACGTGCCGGACGAGTACCGCGACCGCATCCGGGGCTCCATGCAGGACGAGTCGGCGTCGGTCAACGGCAAGGCGCAGCTCGCGGAGCTGGCGGTCCTGCGGCGCTACGCCAAGGCCGGGCGCGACCTGACGAAGTTCGTCCCCTCGGCCCTGACTCCGGCACAGGTGGAGGCGTTCGCGGGGGACGCGGCGATCCACGACCCCGACCGGGCGTTCCTCTACTCCGCCTCGGCCCTCGCGGGGCGCGACCTCTCGGGCATGACGGTCGAGCAGGCCCACAAGGCAGCGCGTCAGTCACTCGACAAGGACTTCGCCGTGTCGTCCCCGGTCGCGTCCGGACTGGCTCCGTTCGACCTTGAGGGCGCGGCCCCCAACGCCGAGGCCCCGCACCCGACGCGCTGTCGGCGCTGCGGGACGCCGCTGCTGGGATCGCCCGACGTGCCGATCAGCGAGGCGGCGGTCGGGTTGTGCGGCGATTGTCAGGTGGCCGAGGTGACTGGTTCGCGTTCGCCCGGTCAGGGCGAACCGTTCGTCGAGACAAAGGCCGCAACCCCCGACCTACTGGCGCTGCTCGACGCTGAGCTGACGGCGCGCGGTATCGACATCGCGACGCTGGCATGATCGCGAACCTGCCTACCGAGACGCTGCTGGAGATGCGGCGGCGGCTGCTCGCAAACGATTGGCTGGGGGCACGAGCAGCGCTTGTCAAGGCCGCCAAGCCCCGCGTGCTGCGCTCCGGTGGGGCTCGCCGTGCCGCTTCGCTCGATCCCATCGGGGCCCGCCTCCGCGAGCGGCTGCAGGCGCTAATCGACCAGCACATGCCGCAGGTGACAAAGGGTGGCCCCCTTACCCTCACCGACGAGGCCAGGAAGCTGCTGCTGGCAGCCTATGCGGAAGCGATGCGCGCGGGCTACGACGACAGCGGGGCCGATGATGCGGGCTGGGACGACGCGAGTGCGCAGCAGGTGGCAGAGACCCGTTCCAACGATATCTCACACTGGCTCGTCGGTCTCGGAGCCGCCCTGCTGGCGGGAAGCATCAGCGTGGCAATGGCGGACGCCCGTCTGGGCACCGTGGCGTCCGGCCTCGTCTACGACTATGAGCGGGGCTTTATGCGGGGGGCCGTATCGCAGGGCGAGGTCACACGGACCGAGTGGCATTCGGAGGCCGACGATGCGTCCTGTGGGGACTGCCTTGGCCTGAACGGCCAAGCATGGACGGGCGACGAAGAGCATCCCTACCCCGGCTCATCGCCCTTCGGCGGCGACATACGCTGTGGGCCGAACTGCCGGTGTGAACTCTGGGTGACGCTGGTGCCCGCCTCGGATGCCAAGGCGGCCGTGCCGGACCTCACGACGATGTTGGTCCCTGACCTGTTGTCGCTGCGGGAACGTCTGGCACATGACAAAAGGATCGATCAGGTGAGCACGGCATGAGCGCGCATACCCCGGCCAACCCGAAGCACAAGCGCCATCCCCTGCGTGCGCTCCGGCGGGAGCGGGCGGCGGCGCGAGCGAAGGAGCACCGGTGCACCGCGCAATGCAGGCGCTTCCGGACGGGCCGCGCGGTGTGGTCGGAGACAACGCTGTCCACATGATCGGCGGCCATGGCGACACGGGCGATGGCGAGCCCTGAGCGCACACGAGTCGTCGTTCCCTTCGCCGCCAACCTCCAATCTGAGTCGCCGGGGCTACGGCCCGAGACGCGCGCTGCGTTGGAGGCCGACGGGATCGCGGCCGAGTATGTCGACGTGTCGGGCAGCGAGATGGCGTACCACGACCTGCTGGCGCGGACGTGGGCGGAGGGGGCGGGCTTCGTCGTCGTCGAGCACGACATCGTGGTGTACCCCGGCGCGATCCGGGCGATGCTCGACTGCCCCGAGCCGTG
>JAJYJR010000662.1 GCA_021789355.1 Chloroflexota bacterium
GAGCTCCGCGGGGGCGTACGGGTCGCCGTAGCGGGCCAGCCGGAACGCCTCGGCGACCAGCTCGGTCACGACGATCCCGCCGATCAGCACCAGGATCATGAGGGCGTCGCGCGAGAGCGTGACCCGAGCCGGCCGGGTCACCAGCCGCCGGAACGCCGCATACAGCACTGCCACCAGCACGGCCACGCCCAGGAGGTTCCCGGCCGCCAGGACGACGCGCCAGACCCAGCCGTCGACGGGCCAGGACAGGACAGCCTGCACGAGGCCGGCGGTCACCCGGTTGGCCGTGCCGATGGTCAGCACCACGAAGCCCCAGAAGATCGCGGCGTGCATGGTCCCGGCCCGGAGATCCCGGAACATGCGGACCTGCGCGATCGCGTACACACCGAGCGACCTGAGCCGCTGCCCTGGCTGATCGGCGACCGACGAGGGGCGGGCGGCGGCGAACACGCGGAGGTGTCGCGTCATCTGCAGCGCGAACACCACGACCGCAGCGAGGAAGACGAGGGGGGCGAGGGGATAGAAGGGAACCTCCGAGGTCACGGCGCGCCCTCCCCTGGAGGATGATCGCCGCCGGCCAGCACCTCCAGCGCGTGCGAGATGAGCGGCGCGATAGCGTCGAGCGACTCCAGCGCCCCCCTCGGGCTGCCGGGCACCACCACGACCAGCGAGCGCCCGAGGACTCCGGCGACCGAGCGGGACAGCGCGGCCAGTGGCGTCGAGCGCGAGCCCTCGGACCGCATCAACTCGCCCAGGCCCGGCACCTCGTAGTCGAGGAGCGGCCGGACCGCCTGGGGGGACACGTCGCGCGGCCCGAGCCCCGTTCCCCCGGCCACCACGACCAGCGCGTGGTCGGCGGCGGCCGCCCGCACGGCGTCCGCGATCCGCGAGGCGTCGTCCGGCACCAGCCCGAGATCCGTCGCGTGGCCGAGCTCGCGCAACCTCGCCGCCAGGCGCGGGCCCGTCTCGTCGGCACGCTCCCCGCGCGCCGAGCGGTCGCTCACGGTCAGGACGTGGGCCCGGGCCACGTCAGATGTCCAGCGCCGCGCCGGCGGACGCGGCGCTCATCGCGCGTCCCGGCGCGAGGTCCGGCGCGGGCCGCGCGTCCCGGGTGGCAGGCGGCCGCTCCCGGGGGGCTCCGTGCTCGGCGGCCGGTGCCACTCGCCGGACGCCCCGCCGGACTTCTCGAGCAGCCGCACGTGCCGGATCTCGGCGCCGCGGTCCACGCCCTTCAGCATGTCGTAGACCGTGAGCGCCGCGACCGACACCGCCGTGAGCGCCTCCATCTCGACCCCGGTCTGGGCGATGGTGGCGGCCGTGGCGCGGACGCGGAGGGTGGACGCGGCCCGGTCCGGGGTGACCTCGACCACCAGGTCGGTCAGCGGGATCGGGTGGCAGAGCGGGATCAGCTCGGACGTGCGCTTGCCGCCCATCACGCCCGCCAGTTCCGCGACCGTGAACACGTCGCCCTTGGGCACGTCCCCGTCGATCACCAGGCTGAGCGTGTCCTGTGACACCACCACCTCGGCCTCCGCGATCGCCCGGCGCACGGTCGGGGGTTTCCCGCTGACGTCCACCATGCGCGGCCGGCCCGACCGGTCGACGTGGGTGAGCCGGCGCCGAGCGCTGCGCGGCGCCGGCGGCTCGTTCATCGCACCACCCCGGCGTGGCTCATCGTGCCCCTCCTCCATGGATCGTCACGCGCCCTCGTCCTCCAGCTCCCGGACCTCGACGTCGCTTCCGGCCGGGAGTCCTGGCACGTCCTCCGGGATCACCGCCAGCCCGTCCGCGGCCGCGAGCCCGGAGAGCATGTGGGATCCCTGCCCCCCGGCGGGACGCGCCAGGAGACGCCCCGGCCGGGCCGGATCGGGCTCCAGCCGGACCCGGAGGAAGGCACGCCGTCCCGGCGACTTGGTCACCGGCTCCGCAAGTGTGGCCTGCACGCGGCGCCTCCCTGCGTCCTGGCCTCTGCCCCCCAGGGTGCGCAGGAGCGGCCGGACGAACAGCTCGAACGTGACGAACGCGCTCACCGGGTTGCCCGGGAGGCCGAACAGCGCGACCGGACGCTCGGGTTCGGTGACGTCGCCGGCACGTCCGGCCGTGGTCCACCCGAACGCGAGCGGCTTGCCCGGCTGGATCGCGACGCGCCAGAACGCGACCTCGCCGAGCGTCTCGAACGCGTCCTTGACGTGGTCATGCGCCCCGACCGAGACGCCGCCGCTGAGCACCACCACGTCGGAGTGGGAAACGGCCTCCACGAGCATGCCGGCCAGGGTGAACGGGTCGTCGGGCGCGATGCCGAACGAGGTGGCGACCGCACCGGCGGCGCGCGATTGGGCGACCAGCAACGGCGTGTTGCTGTCGTGGATGCGGCCGGCTGCCAGCGGCTGCCCGGCGGGCGTCAGTTCGTCGCCGGTCGCGAGGATGCCGACCCGCGGTCGCCGGTACACGGCGACGCGTGCCGCCCCGCAGGCCGCGGCTAGCGCCACCGCGGCCGGCCCGAGGACCCGGCCGGCCTGCAACACCGTCTCGCCCAGCCGGACGTCCTCCCCGGCACGCCGCAGGTTGGCGCCCGGCCGCGCCGGGGCGCGGACCCGCACCGCGTCCGGCAGCACCGACACGCCGAGAGACGCGTCGGTGTCCTCGACCGGCACCACCGCGTCGGCCCCCGCGGGGATCATCGCGCCGGTCGTGATGCGCAGCGCGGTCCCGGGCTCCACGGCGCGAGCCGGCACGTGCCCCGCGGCGACCTCCCCGACCACGCGAAGCTCGACCGTTGCCGCCTCCGACGCCCGGGCCACGTCGGACGAGCGGACCGCGAACCCATCCATCGCGGTGTTGTCCCAGGGCGGAAGCGACGTTGCGGCGACGACCGGTGCGGCCAGGACCCGGCCGGCGGCATCCTCGGGGGCGCAGTCCTCCGCCGGCAGCGGCCGCGCCCGGGACAGGATGCGCTCGAGGGCGTCCTCGAGGCGCAGCAGGCGGGCGTTTCCCGAGAGAGTCACGGGCCGGGCGCCCGCGTCACGGCCGGCGTAGCTCCCGACGCCTCCGCACGTTCCGACGGCACCGCGCGTTCCAGCGACCGCAGCCGCATCGTCGCGAGGAACCAGGCGGCGGCACAGAGCAGCAGCGTGACCGCGGCCAGGGTCATGGTGATCAGCTCCCAGAACGGCGTGGGGTACAACTGCACCATGCGCTCCGTCGCGACGTTGAACTCCCAGTTCCCCTGCGGGAAGAAGATCTCGTGGAACAGGGTGAAGGCCGCGTCGAAGGCGACGGCGAAGAAGAGGCCGATCGCGCAGAACGCCGCCGCGAGCGCCACGGCCCCTCCCTGGACGGCGCGCCACGCCCCCGGGTCGCGCCGCCGTGGGACGAGCGTCACGAAGAGTGCGATGGCCCCCACCGCCACCAGGGCCAGGAACGCGTGCAGCAGGTTCGAGGCGTCGCGCAGGTGCGAGGCCTCGGCCGCGTCGTAGAAACGCGGCCCTCCGGGCGTTGCCGGGAACGCGAAGGTGGCTGGCCCGAAGACCAGCTCCGCGATGGTCCGGTCCGATACGTTATGCGTGGCCGAGGCGGTCATGCCCAGGATCCCGGCGCTGCCGGCGCCGTCGAGCGCGGCGTGGATGTAGAGAGGATCGAGCAGCGCAACGACCGCGAGGCCGAGGATGGAAAGCGCGACGCCCACGCCGATGACCACCCGGGACCCCCCACCGGTTCGCGGGCCCGGCACGGCTACTCCTCCTCGAGCGTCTGCGCCTGTTCCCACCAGCCCTCGACCGTCAGGTCATCCGGCGGCTCCGCGCCCAGGATGCGTGCCGCCCGCGCGAGGCACGCGCGCAGCTCATCGAGCGACCGTCCC
>JAJYJR010000663.1 GCA_021789355.1 Chloroflexota bacterium
AGCGTGGGCGTGTACAGCCGCTGCCAGATCGTGTCCTTCGGCGCGGACGCCTCGAAGCGCATGCCGAGCGAGCCGATCAGCAGGTAGGCCAGGACGGGGACCACGGTGAGCGCCACCACCAGCGAGGCGAGCAGCGCGAACGTGACGGTCAGCGCGAACGGCAGGAAGAACTGGCTGACGATCCCCCCCACGAAGCCGAGCGGCAGGAAGACCGCGACCGTGGTGAGCGTGGAGCTGGTGATCGCGCTCGCGACTTCACGCGGCCCGCTCACGACCGCACTCCGGATCGACTCGCCCTGGCTGCGGTGCCGGTAGATGTTCTCCAGCACCACGATCGCGTCGTCCACCACGCGCCCGACGGCTACCGCGAGCCCGCCGAGGGTCATGATGTTGATGGTGATCCCAGTGGCGAGCATCAGCCCGAGCGCAGCCAGCAGTGAGAGCGGGATGCTCATCGCGGCCACGAACGTCGAGCGGAGGCTCAGCAGGAACAGGAAGATCGTCAGGATGGCGAAGAGGGCGCCGAGCCCGCCCTCCCGGAGCAGCCCGTCGCGCGACTCCTTGATGAACGACGAGAGGTCGTCGACGGTGGTGATCTTCAGCTGCGTCCCGTACTGCGCCTGGATGGCCGCGAACCTGGCCTGGACGGCGTCGGCGACGTTGACGGTGTTCGCGTCGGTGGTCTTCGAGATGGTCACGGTAACGGCTGGCGCCCCGTCGAGCCGCGCGTAGCCGGTCGACTGCACGTCGGCGATCTGCACGTCGGCGATGTCACCGAGGCGGACCGGGGTGGGCACCGCGGCGACCTGGCCCTGGGCGACGCCGGCTGCTGCCCCGGGGACCTGCGACGTGCGGGCGGCACTCGAGCCGGCGGCTGTCGACGCGCCCGACGCGCCCGGGCCGGCGGCGGCCCCGGACGCCCCGGCGGCTCCCGGCAGGCCCGTGACGCCCACCACCAGGTTCCGGATCTCGTCGAGCGACCCGAACTGGTGCAACGCCGAGACCGGGATCGTGGTGCCGTCCTGCGACAGGGACCCGGCCGGGATCGTGACGTTGTTCGCCTGCAGGACCCCGGACACCTGCTGGACCGAGATCCCGTCGGCCGTCAGCTTTGCCGGGTCGAGCGTGACCTGTACGACCCGGTCCGCGCCGCCCGTCAGGCTGACCTGCCCCACGCCGGAGATGCCCTGGAGACCGGGCACGACGACGCTCTGGGCGAGCTGCGAGACCTGGTCCGGGGTGGTGCCGTTCACGCCCTGGATCGCGGCCGTGATCACCGGCGTGGCGTTGATATCGAAGGCCGTGACCCTGGGGGTCACGCTGTTCGGGAGCTGGACCCCTCCGAGCGCCTGCTCGATGGCGGTCTGTGTGCCCTTTACGTCGGTGCCGTAGGAGAACTGCGCGACCACGACCGAGATGCTGTTGGACGAGGTCGACTGGATGTGCTCGAGGCGCGGCACACTGGCGATCGCGCGCTCGATCGGCTTGGTGACCTGCTCGGTGACGTCGGTGGCGCCGGCGCCCGGGTAGGCGGCGAGCACGGTGATGACGGGCAGGTCCACGTTCGGAACCAGCTCCTGGTTCAGCTGCCCCCAGCTGAAGATGCCAGCCAGGAAGACGCCGAACGCAAGCAGGAGCGTGACGCTCCGCTTGGACACGGCCAGCTCGGTCAGGCGGCTCACATCCCCTCCTGCGGGCGATGCCCGGCGCGCGCCCAGCGCCCGCGGGCGTGTCACATCGGTGGGTCGGGCGTCGGTCGACGCCCGCGGTGGTCTGCTCCGGGAGCCGCGATCGAACACGGCGTGGCCGCGCCTGATTCCCGGCGGCCGAACGGCCCGCGCAGCATACCATCGGCTGAGCGGCGCTCCCGGATTGCGAACGCCGAGAATCCGGCCACGCGTACCATGGCGCGGATGGGCTACCTGACGCTTTCGCTCCTCTTCGTGCTGTTCGTGCTGGCGCTGCTGCCGACGCGCCGGCTCTGGATCGCGGGAACGGGGCTCGAATGGCGGATCGGCTACCTGGTCACGCTCCTGGCGCTGGGCCTCGCCGCCATCGAGTTCGAAGCGCTCGGCCGCTACCTGCTGCCGGTCCTGCTGCTCCTGTACCTGGTGCCCTTCAGCGGGATCCCCGGGCGCTGGAAGCGCTGGCGGCGGCGTCCTCCGCGCGACACGATCATCGAGGGGCATGCGATCCGGCTGGACACGGACGATCCGCCGCGGCGGTGAGCCTGCGGGGCCCGGGCCGCCCGGTGTGACCGCGCTGCTATCCTCGGACATCATGGCCGACCGGAGCTCTCCCCTCGCCTGGGCCGACGTGGCGGCCCTGCTGCGACGGCGCCACCTGCGACTGACGCCCCAGCGGCGGGCGGTCGTCGGAGCGCTCTCCGAGTTCGACGGCCACGTCACGGCCGCGCAGCTCGTCGAACGGTGTCTCGACAAGGACCCCGGGTTCGTGCCGTCCACGGTCTACCGCACGCTCGACGTGCTCGAGGGCCTCGGGCTCATCACGCACATCCACGACGCCGAGGGCCGCGAGCAGTACCAGCCCGCGGCGGAGGCACCGCACGCGCACCTGATCTGCCGCGAGTGCGGCGCGACGTGGGAGATCGGCAGCGACGAGCTGGGCGACTTCCTGCCCCTCCTGCACCGGCGGCACGGGTTCGACGTCGATCTCAGCCACCTGGCGATCTTCGGCCGGTGCGAGACCTGCGGCCGGCCGTGACCGCCTGGGCCCGCCACGCCAAGATCGCCTTCGTCGGCTCGCATGGCATCCGCAAGACCACGGCCGCCCATGCGTTCGTGGGCGCGCTGCAGCGCGCGGGACGGTCCGTCGAGTACGGGCGCGAGGTCGTCCGCGACAACCCACTGGGAATCAACGAGACCGCCACCGGCGAGGCGCAGCTGTGGGTCCTGGTCTCGCAGGTGCGCCAGGAGCTCGAGCTGGCCCCCAAGGCCGAGGCGCTCGTGACCGACCGCGGGGTGGTCGACAACTTCGCCTACTACCTCCGGGCGTGCGGCATGGTCGACCGGTTCTCCATTGAGCCGTTCGTGCGCGCCTGGTCCGCCACCTACGACCTGGTCGTGCGGCTGCTCCCCGACATCGCCCTCCGCCCCGATGGCGTGCGCAGCACCAGCGACGCGTTCCGCGAGGAGATCGAGGCAATCCTGGACCGTATCCTCCCGGAGTTCCTGGGACCGGAGCGGCTGGTCGCGGTCCGCGCCTCCGACGTGACCGACACCATGGACTGGTGGCCGATCGCCGAGCGGCTGGCGGCGATCGTGGGCGAACCGCTGCTGGCGCAGGGGGTCACGCACAGGACGGGGCGGCGGGCGCGAGCCGCCCGAACCGGCACTACCGTGGCGCCCGCGGCCAGCCCGCAGCTCGAGCTGGACCTTCCGCCCACGGACGCCCAGTAGGGAAGGCATCCGCCTGCACGGCCCGTTCGCCCGCGGTGGGGCGTCGAGTGCGAGCGGTTGCGTTTCAGTGCAGTTGCAAGAGGTTGCAGCTATCGGCCGGCAACGGTAGGATCTCGTTCCATCAGCCGCTCACCCGCGTCAGGGGGAACCCGTTGCTCGCCCACGCCACCCGCATCCTCGCCTCGTCCAGGGACCTGCGCCGGAGAGTCATCGGCGTCTACGGGTTCCTGCTCGCCTTCAACGTGACCGCCTGGGGACTCACCCTGGTCGCGTCCACCCGCTACCCGATCCTGCTTCCGGCCGCCTTTCTCGCGTACTCCTTCGGACTGCGCCACGCGGTCGATGCGGACCACATCGCGGCGATCGACAACTCGACCCGGAAGCTCATGCAGGACGGCCAGCGACCGGTCGCGGTGGGGCTCTTCTTCT
>JAJYJR010000664.1 GCA_021789355.1 Chloroflexota bacterium
CCGCCGAGGCCGCCATGATCCCGCACCTGGTGGAGCGGGACCGGCTGATGCAGGCCAACGGGCTCTTCACCTTCACCCTCAATGCCTCGTTCGCGATCGGGTTCGCGCTACTGGGCCCGCTGGTGGTGAACCTGGCCGGCGCGCCCGCACTCCTGCTGCTCGTCGCGATCCTCTACTTCGTGGCCGCGGCACTCTGCGTGACGCTCCCGAGCACGGCCCCGGAGGTCCCCGCCACGGAGGGGGCACTGGGCGGTGCCGAGCGGGCGGTCGCGACCCTCGTGGCGCAGCTGCGCGAGGGGCTGGTCTACATCCGCTCGAACCCCCGCATCTTCTGGTCGCTCACGTACCTCGCGATCACCGCCTCGCTGATCGGGGTCCTCGGCGTGCTCGGGCCGGGCTTCGCGACCAAGGCTCTCGGCCTCCGCGAGCAGGACTTCGTGGTGGTCGTACTTCCCCTGGGAGCTGGCATCGTGATGGGGATCCTCTTCCTCAACGCATACGGCCGGTACATGCCGCGCCGCCGCGTGATCGAGGGGGGGCTCCTCGGGCTGTCGCTGACGTTGGTGGTGCTCTCGATCGCCGGTCCGCTCTCCCGGTTCCTCGAGGAAAACGCCAGCCGGCAGAGCGTCGCCGACCTGGGCGGTCTGGTCTCGCTGCTGGCGATCGTGGTGTTCCTGGCGTTCCTGGCCGGTGCCGCCTACGCGTTCGTGGCGATCCCCGCCCAGACGCAACTCCAGGAGGAGTTACCGGAGGAGGTCCGCGGGCGAGTCTTCGGCGTGCTGAACATGCTGGTGAGCATCTCGAGCTTCCTGCCCATCGTGATCGTTGGCCCGGTCGCGGACCTCGTGGGCACGCCGGCGGTCCTGCTCGGCGCGGCCCTCCTGGTGGGGGCGGTGGGCGTGGGTTCCATCCTGGTGGTAACGGCAGAACGGCCGGCGGCGGCCATCCCGGCCCCCCACGGGGCGCCGGTCGACCCCGTCACGGTGACCACCAGCCTCCGGCGGCCAACGGGAGATCGGCGGCCCACGCGACCGGAGGAGGAGGGCGGCACGTCATGGCCCGGCAACGACAGGTGAGCGCCGGATGAGCGGGACGCCGCTCCGGTGGCGGGCGGCCGCCGTGGTGGCGATGGTCTCGGCCATCGCCCTGGGCGCGATCCTGGTCCTCGTGGTCCCGGTGCCCGTGCTGGCCGCGCTCTGCGTCCTGTTCGCCGCCATCACCCTGGTCCTGGCGCCGGCGAGTCGCCGCCCACCGCTCGCGCCGCTCGACGATGCCGCGATCGGCCGGCTCGGGCCACTGCCCACGGCCACCGTCCTCGTCGCAGGCCGCGACGAGGCCACGGTGATCCCGCACCTGCTCGCCGACCTGTCGGCGCAGGACCATCGCGACCCGGACGGACGGCCGCGCTTCGAGGTAATCGTGGTCGACGACCGCTCCACCGACGGCACCGGCGCCGTTGCGGTCGCGGCGGCGGCGCGGGCGGGGATCGGCGACGTCACCCGCGTGATCCGACGCGGGCCACCGCCCGGCACGCGTCCCGACCCGGACGCCGCGCCCCTGGCGGACGGCAAGGGCGCCGCCCTGGGGACTACCACGCCCGCCGATTACAGGGGCGCGTTCGTCGCGGTCCTCGACGCCGACGCCCGGGTCGGACCCGACTACCTCCGGAGGGCGGCCAGCTACTTCGCACGGGGTGCAGGGGCGATGACCGCGCGGCGCCGCACGCTCCAGCACCGTCCGCCCCGCTGGCTCGTCCGCCAGCTCGAGGCCGCCCAGGCGGACGAGCAGGACGCGGACGGCGAGATCCAGCGCGGGCGGTGGAGCAACGGCGGCTGCAGCGAGTTCCGGGGCAACGGGATCCTCGTCCGGCGCGACCTGCTGTCCGCGGTGGGGGGGTGGCACGACCACGCGCTCTGCGAAGACCTGGACCTCTCGTCGCGCGTCGCGGCGCTCGGGGAACGCGTGGGGTGGGCGCTCGACGTGGTCGCCTGGGAGGAGCCGGTCGTGGACCTCGGCGCGCTGCGCCGGCAGCGCCTGCGCTGGGGTCGCGGGATCATCCGCCGCGAACTGGAACTCACGGGGCCGGTCCTCGCGAGTGGCCGCCTCTCGGCCTGGGCGAGACTTGACTACCTCGCCTACTCCGCCCAGACGGTGCTGCCGGTCTCGCTGGGCGCCGCGCTCGTGGCAGGCGCCGTCGCCGGTGCGTGGCCGTCGCTCGCCCTGCTGTTCGCGGCGTACCTCGGCCCCGGCGCGATCCTCGCGGCCGACTCGTTCCGCTGGGAGGGCACCGCGGGCGCGGGGACGCTCCCCGGCCGGGTGCTGCGAGCCCTGCGCCTGCTCGTCTTCTCGAGCCTGTGGATCCCCGTGTTCGCGGCCAGCTGGCCGCTCGTCGCCCTCGGCGGGGGGCCGGTGCGGTACGCCAAGACGGAGCACACCGGAGCGCCCGACGGATTCCGACCGGGGGCCGGCGGGGCGACAGGCCGGGGGCCGCGGGGCGGGTAGTCGGACGGCGCCGTCCGGGTGGGCCGGCCCGTCAGGTCGCCCGCGGCCGGCGCGGCGGGGTCACCCGATCGCTCGACCGAGCAGCGTCCACGCGTCGATCGTGCCCGTCACGACCACGCCGGACGCCGTGACCTCGACGCGCTCCAACCGGACCGCCTCCCCGTCGGCGGGCCGCCACAGCACGGCCGGTGGAAGCGAGACCCTTGAAGCTCGCGCGATGAGTGACCCGTCCGCCGCGATCGCCAGCACGAACGTCACGGCGCGACCGTCGACCGACGCCGTGACCGAGTCCGGCGGGGAGGGACGAACGTCGAGGACGCGCCGGACGCCGGACTCGGCAAGAGCCGGCCCGAGCGCCGCGGCCAGGTCAGAAAGGTCCACGTGGACCGCGATCCCGGCGGACCGTGGCGTGCCGCCGACCTGGATCTCGGTGAGCCGCAGGGACGCGGAGCCCGTCGCGGCGGCAACCCCGCTCAGGGTGCCGTCGACGGTGTCCGCGGTGCGGGCAAAGAGGGACACCCCGTGGAGGATGAGGTCCAGCCGCTGGACGCGGACCCCCTGCAGCGTGTCCCCGCTGGACTGGATGCGGACCGCGTCGGCATGGCCCAGGAGCAGGGCGAACGGGGGATCCGCTTCAACCTGGACGCGCGTGGTGGCGGCGTCGAGACCGGCTCCGACGACCGCGGCCCGCACCAGCCCGGAGGCGACGAGCGGCGTCGCGACCCACGCGGCAGCGACCACGATGGCCGCCACGACGAGGACTCCGAGCAGGCGCCGCACCCGGTGGATCCTACCGCGGCGGAGACGCGTGCCCTCAGCGCACCGAGCTCGACGGTGTCGCGGTGCCGGCCGGGTCCGCCCGCGAGGCCTCGTCCGCCCCGGGTGCCGCCGGCCCGGGCCGGGCCTCGGTCTCCGTCGCCACGATCCTTGCGCTGCCCGCCGCCGGCCAGAACGTGCTCTCCCGGCCGTCGTCCCAGCGCACCCGGTAGTGGGTCCCCGACGGCGACTCGATCACCTCCAGGATCTCGCCATCCCGATCCGGCAGGCCCACTCGCTCCGTCTCGACGATGATCCGGTCTCCGACCTTCGCGTGCATGCGGTGCCTCCCACCGCAGGATTCTCCAGCGGGGCGTGCGGACGGAAGGGCAAGAGGTCACGAAACGCGCCATGAGGTCACGAAACGCGCCACGGCCGCGCCGGTTGCATGCGCGCCTCCGTTCGGACAGCCTGCCGGCGCGCGATCCTCGCACCACACCGGCGCGAGGCAACGACAACCGCGCGCGGGACCCTCGATCGCACCCATGACACGAGGAACGATCGCTTGACGCCCGCGCCCGGCGGC
>JAJYJR010000665.1 GCA_021789355.1 Chloroflexota bacterium
AGCGTGGCCGACCTGATCGAGATCCAGACCGCATCGGAGACGCTCGCCGAGCGGTTCTTCGAGACCCAGTCACCCCAGCGGCCCCAATCCGCGCCGGCCTTCACCATCGAGGTGGACGGGCGCCAGGTGACCGGGCGCGAGGGACAGACCATCCTCGAGGTCTGCCGGGACAACGGGATCGAGATCCCGACGCTCTGCTACGAGCCGAAGCTGCCCGGGTTCGGCGCCTGCCGGATGTGCGTGGTCGAGCTGGAGGGCGAGGAGCAGCCGCCTATCAGCTGCGCGCGGGCGGCGGAGCCCGGCATGGTGGTGCGCACCCAGACGCCGCGCATCCGCGAGATCCGCCACACCAACCTCGAGCTGATCTTCAGCGACCACAACGCCTACTGCCTGCCGCCCTGCCAGAACAAGTGCCCGAGCCACATCGACATCCCGGGCTTCCTGAAGGCCAACACCGAGGGCGAGTTCGTCGAATCGGCCCGCATCTTCAAGCGCACCATCCCGTTCCCCAGCATCCTCGGGCGCGTGTGCCCCGCGCCTTGCGAGGAGCACTGCCGTCGCGACGAGGTGGACGAGGCGATCGCCATCCGCGACAGTCACCGGTACGCCGGCGACCAGGTGCTGCGCCTGCAGGCGGAGGGCCAGAAGGCGCCCGTGCCGTTCGAGCCGCAGGCGAAGAGCGGCAAGCGCGTGGCGGTGATCGGGAGCGGTCCCGCCGGCGCGTCCGCGGCCTACTACCTGCTGATCGATGGCCACGACGTCACGATCCTCGAGCGCGACGAGAAGCCCGGGGGCATGCTCCGCTACGGCATCCCTGAGTACCGGCTCCCCAAGGACAGCGTGGTCGACGGCGAGTACCAGGCGATCCTCGACCTGGGTGGCCGCTTCGAGTGCGGCCGGGAGCTGGGCAAGGACGTCACGCTCGACGACCTCCAGAACCAGGGCTACGACGCGGTCTGCGTGGCCATCGGCTGCTACGACACGAACAAGCTGGGCGTGCCGGGTGAGGACGCGGACGGCGTCTTCGACGGGCTCGAGTACCTGCGCACCGCGACGCTCGGGCTGCCGTTCCCCGGCCACAAGGGCAGCCGGGTGGTCGTGATCGGCGGCGGTTTCACCTCGATGGACTGCACCCGGACGTCGCTCCGCCAGGGCGCCTCCGAGGTGACCCTGGTGTACCGGCGCGACATGAAGGAGATGTCGGCCTCGGGCGAGGTGCACGAGGCGATCGAGGAGGGGGCGCGGGCGATCTTCCAGGCCGCCCCCACCCGCGTGATCGCCGACGGCCGGAACAAGGTCACGGGCGTGGAGTTCCAGCGCATGCGAATGGGCGCGCCCGACGCGTCCGGCCGGCGGCGCCCGGAGCCGGTGCCCGGCACCGAGTTCACCATCGAGTGCGACCGCGTGCTGCTGGCGATCGGCCAGGGACCCGACCTGACCTGGCTCGACCACGGTGCCGACGGCCTGACGGCAAATCGCAACCGGCTCGCCGCGGACGCGGTGACCTTCTCCACCGGCCGGCCCGGCGTGTTCGGCACCGGCGACGTGCGGGTGGGCGCCACCACGGTGGTCCAGGCCATCGCCGAGGGCCGCCGCGCCGCGTACGCGATCGACGCGTACCTCAAGGGGATGGACCTGGCGGACGTCCGCACGCGCCAGACCATCGCCGAGCCCCAGCCCGCGTTCCTCTCGATCGTGCCGTTCACCGGGGAGCTCAAGGAGGCGCGCCACCGCCTGCGCTCGATGCCCGCCGACGTGCGCGGTCAGAGCTACGTCGAGTACGAGATCCCCTACACGCGGGCCGAGGCGATGGACGAGGCGCGCCGGTGCCTGCAGTGCACCTGCGAGGCGATCGGCTACTGCGACCTGCGCCGGCTCGGGATCGAGTACGGCACCACGCTCCAGACGCTCGAGCCGGCACGCACGGGGCTAGGCTTCCGCAGCGTCCTCGAGAACCGCTTCACCGGCTACAACCACGACTACATCCGCGACGACAGCCACGCCTTCATCCTGCGCGAGCCGTCCCGCTGCATCGACTGCGGCCGGTGCGCGCGCGTCTGTGCCGAGGTCGTGGGCGCCGCGTGCTACGACTTCATGCGCATCGGCATGGACACGCTGGTGACCACGCCGCTCGACATGAGCCTGAACGACACGCCGTGCGTCTCCTGCGGGCGGTGCGCCGAGACGTGCCCCACCGGCGCGCTGATGCCCAAGCCGCGCGTGCTGGAGCAGTACGACGTGGACGAGTCGCGCTGCATCCTGTGCGGCATCTGCGTCGACGCCTGCCCCTACGACGCGCTCCGCTGCGGACCGGACTTCGAGCTGGCCCACGAGAGCCGCGAGGAGCCGGACATCGACCTGCTGTCCTACTCGGCCGTCCAGCACGACACCGAGATGAGCTACGTCCGGCGCGAGCGCGACTGGCTGTCGCGCGCGCTGACCTCCGGCCGCGAGGTTTCCACCGACCGGCTGCTGCCCGTGCTCCCGGCCCGCCTCGGGCCCGGCCGGGACGGCAACGGGAACGGCCATGCGGCGGCCGGCGGGTTGCCGCCCGGCATCACGAAGTAGGGAGAGGCGATGTCGAACGCGCTCGCGGGCGCGACGCTCCCGGTGCTCGGCTGGTCCTGGGCCGATCTCCTGTTCCTCCTGCTGGCGGGAGGCATGATCGGCGCTGCGCTCACCGTGGTCCTGAACCGGGACATCATCCGGTCCGGCCTCGCGATGATCGTCGCGTTCGCCGCGCTCGCCGGCATCTACGTGCTGCTGGATGCGCCGCTGGTGGCCGCCGCGCAGGTGCTCGTCTACATCGGCGCGATCAGCGTGCTGGTGCTCTTCGCCATCATGCTCACGCAGACCAAGGCTGGCCCCATCCGGCTGGTCTTCCACCACCAGGCGTGGGCCGGTGCCGTCGCGGCAGTGGTGCTCGCCGCCGTGCTCGCCGGCGTCATCACCGGCACGGACTGGCCGCACGTGGTGGACCGGCAACTGCACACCGCCACGGACGCGCTGGCGCGGCTGCTCTTCAGCGACTACGTGCTGCCGCTCGAGATCGTGAGCGTGCTGCTGCTGGCGGCCGTGGTCGGCGGCGTCTTCCTGGCCAAGCGCGATGAACCCCAGGGGGAGGAGCGCTGAGGTGAGCCACTCGCTCGACGCCTACCTGGCGCTGTCGGCGCTGCTGTTCTGCATCGGGATGTTCGGGTTCCTGGCGCGCCGCAACGCCATCGCGATGCTGATGTCGATCGAGCTGATGCTGAACGCGGTCAACCTCACGATCGTCGCCTTCGGCGCGTTCGTGCCCGAGCTGACGGTGCGCGCATCGGTCATCGCGCTGATGGTGATCGCGGTCGCCGCGGCGGAGGCCACGGTCGGGCTGGCGATCGTCATCGCGATCTTCCGGAACCGGCGGACGCCACTGGTCGACGAGTACGACACGATGCGGGAGTAAGGCCAGACGATGTCGAACGAGATCCTCGTCCTGGCGCTCCTGGTCCTGCCGATCGCCGGCTTCGCGCTGACGGCCGTCCTCGGCAGGCGGCTCGGCCACAATGCCTGGGCCATCTCCGTGGGCGCGGTCATCCTCACCTGGGCGATCGGCATGCTGGTGGTCTTCACCCAGCTGACCGGCGGCTACGGCCCCGACGGGCTCCACTTCACGCTCTACACCTGGATCCCCGCCGGGACGTTCCAGCTCGACGCCAACTTCGCGGTGGACAACCTGACCGCCGCGTTGCTGATCGTGGTCACCACCATCGGCATGCTCGTCCACGTCTACTCGATCGGGTACATGGCGCACGACCCCGGCAAGGGGCGCTTCTTCGCCTACCTGAACTTCTTCATGTTCA
>JAJYJR010000666.1 GCA_021789355.1 Chloroflexota bacterium
TCGCCTCCGGTCGACGGCGCGACGCCGACGACCTGCCGCTCCTTGCGCCGCACACCAACGCCGACGCGATCGTCGCCCGGTTCAACGCGCTCGTCCCGGGCATCGGGGACCGGGCGGCCCTCCCGGGGATCGCCGATGCACTCGTGGCCAGCCTCGTCTCGATCTGCGGCAGCTCGGCGGCACGCGTCATCGACGGGCTGGCACTCAGCGAGGGCCTGAAGGACGATCTTCGGGAGGCTCATCATGCGGCGTGAGGTGGGCACGCGCCGTGAGACGAGCATGCGGCGCCAGGCGGTCGAGCGGGCCATCGGCGACGAGGAGCGGACGCTGGCCGAGGCGATCGCGCTCCTGCGCGAGCGCGCCCCCTGGGACCACTGGCCGACGCACGTCCGCCGAGCACTCGAGGTCGCCCTGGACGAGCCGACGACGGCCGGGACACTCGGGACGTCCGCGTGGCAGGCTCGTGTCCTGCGCCGCCATCTCTTCGGGCCCGACACGTGGAGCTCTCCGTTTCCCATTCCGGCGCGGCCGAGATGGATCGAGACGCGCCGCGCGGAGCGGCTGCGCGCCGATCTTCCTGCCCTGGTGCCGTTGCGCGCCGGCCGCTACCTGGTCAACCAGGAAGGCGACGCCCCGCGCCGCTGATCAGGCGGAGCGGATGGCGCGGGTCGGGCGGACCGATGCCGGGGCGGCCGCGGTTGCCGATGCCGGGGCCACCACCGGTGCCGTGGTCACGGGCGCGGCCACCGCGATCTCCTCGGCCGCCGGCAGTTCGTCGATCACCGGGATCGCTCGGCCGATCGAGCGCTCGGAAGGCCGTCCCCCATCGGCCGTGCGCTCGTCGTCGCGGGCGCCCGGGCCCGTCCCGGTCGGCTCGATCGGCTCTCCGCCGCGTCGCATGAGCGGCATCAGCACGTCGCGCAGCTGGCGGGTGCCGCGGAGCAGGTGGCTCTTGTACGTGTTGAGCGGCACGTCCATCGCCTGCGCCGCATCGGCGTAGTCCAGGCCCGACACGAAGCGCAGCACCACCGCCACCCGCTGCCTGTACGGGAGCGCGGCGATGGCGTCGGTCAGGGCCCGGCGCAGCTCGGCAGCCTCGGCCGCGGCGTGGGGGTCGTGCCGGTCGCCGTCCGCGGTGCCGAAGAGCGCGGAGAGGGCCATCGGCGGATCGGTCTCGGTCAGCTGGTCGAGCGATGCGACGCGCGTGTTCGAGCGCTTCTCGGCCGCCTTTCCCGCGAGGCGCACGCAGATGGTGGTCATCCAGGGAGCGAGCGACGGCCGCGGCGTGAAACGCTCCATGGACCGGAACGCAGCCAGGAACGTCTCCTGGACCACGTCCTCGGCCGTCTCGCGGCTGTTGGTCAGGCGGAACGCGAGGTTGAGCAGGCGCTGCCGGTGCTGGCGAACCAGCTCGGCGTACGCTGCCTCCGATCCCTCCTTGCAGCGCCGGACGAGCTCCTGCTCGCTCCAGACACTCTCTGTCACGCGTCCTCCACGCGGCCCGACACTCGATCCGATGAACCCTGAGGACCGACCGGCGGGCATGAGCAGGCTGGCCGACGCGTGTGTCGGCGCGTCATGACGCGCTGAGTCTGCCATACCAGGGCCCCGGTTGACCACCCTCTCCGATCGACGCGGCCCTCCCTGACGAAGTTCCCATTGCCCGTTCTCTTCCCGTTCCGACGCCGCCGCCCCCTGCGACGTGACGCCGCTCCCCGGGGGACAGGCGTGGCTGTGGCTCAGCGGCCGCCGCTACCCGGGAACGGGCGTGGCCCGCCCCCAGATCCCGCCGCCAGGGCGCTGATACTGTCCGCGGTCCGACTGAAGCCGATCTGAAAACGGGCGGGTGCCTCGGCTGGCAACCGAGCCGAGGGATGGTGGAGCGCCGCGCGGTGTCGGGCCGGGTGCGGCGTGGGTTGGTGCTCTGCAGGGGCGGCGAGGGCTGCTGCTCGCCGGCACGCACGCACGCTTGCGGTCGCGAGCGCGCGCGGGTTCGCGCTCCCGAGCGCACGCGGGCTTGCGGTCCCGAGCGCCTGCCCCGCCCATGCTCCCGGGCACGCACGCGGACCCGTCTCCGGGCGCGGCGTTGACCAATGTTCGCCCAGTGAACGCGGGGCGACCGCCGAGGTCATCGGCGGAGCCCGGAGCGGCCGATTGGGTGGGCAGCGGGCGCGGTTCTGGCTCGGCGCGAGCGTGGATTCGGCATGCTGAGGACAGCGCAGCGTGCGAGACGATGGCGATACGCGAAGCTGGAGCGCATTTCGATCGTCCGGCGTTCACCCGGCGAGCGTTGGTCAGAACCGGAGGCCACGAACCGGGAGGCCGAGGCAGGAGGCCACGGCCTGAGAGGCCCGCGCCGGCCTGATCCTCACCCTGGGCCTGGCCTGGAAGACCCGCGCCCGCCTGATCCTGTCCCGAGGCGCCGCCTCGTACCGGATCGCGTGGCGGCCCACCGCCCACTCGTGGTCCCTGGCGCGGTCGACAACCGGCACGGATCCGACCTACCCTTGTCCGCGTCCCCACCGCGGAGCCGTCCATGACCCCACGCCCCCTGATGCCTCGTCCCCTGACCCCACGCACGCGCCTCGCCGTCATCGCCGCCGCCGTCGTCGGCATCGCCGTCCTCGTCGGCGCGGTGGTGCTCGTCGCAACTGCCCCCTCGCCGTCACCGTCGCCGGCCGTCCCGTCCGCCAGCGCCCCGGTCGCCATCGTGTCGCCGTCGATCACCCCGACCGTGCCTTCCGCGCCGGGGTCACCCGGGATCAGCCCCGGCCCACCCGTGCCCCCGGTCCCACCGCCTCCGCCGGCCACGTGCGCGCCGTTCGACCCGCAGTGCAGTCGCCTGCCGATCAGCGGGGCCACGGCGGCGTTCACGTCGCAGCTCTCATGCGGCACCCTGGGGCCGTGCACGCTCGACCTGGACGTGTACTACCCGCGCGCGACCAGCGCCACGCCCGCGCCATCCGCCAGCGGGCCGGCACGGAGCGGACCGTGGCCGGTCCTGGTCGCGGTCCCCGGCGGACCGGAGGCACCCGGGATCCGTCACGGCCTGGGGGACTTCGCCTCCCTCCTGTCCAGCCAGGGCGCGGTGGTCTTCGTGGCCGACTACCGTGAGGGCGCGCAGTTCGGCGGCACGTTCCCGCTGCCGTACGAGGACATCGGCTGCGCGATCCGGTACGCACGGGCGCACGCGGCGCAGTACGGCGGCGACCCGTCGAAGGTGACGCTGGTGGCCCACTCGCTGGGCGGGTTTTTCGCTTCGACCGAGGCGCTCTCGTCGGATCCCTTCACGCCGGCTCCCGGTGCGTGCGTGACGACATCCGGCTCCACCAAGCCGGACGCGTTCATCGGGATCGCGGGCATCTACTCGCAGAGCGGGATCACGCCGGGCTTCCTGGACGCGTTCTTCGGGGGACCGGAGCCGAGCGCCGCGGCAGGCGCACCGGGAAACGCCGCATCACCGGTGCCGGGGGGATCGGCCGGGGCGACGGGCGCCGCAGGTGGCAACACCGCGGGCGGGGGCACCGCAGGTGGCAACACCGCGGGCGGGACCGCCGCCGGCCTCGCGTCCGACTGGGCCGCGGGCAACCCCTTCGCGCTCGTGCAGGCCCGCAGCAATCCTGGCCTGGTGGTGCACCTGATCCAGGGCGCCAACGACATGAACGTCCGGCCGATCGAGGCGCAGACGTTCGAGCAGGCGCTCCAGGCGGCCAGCTACAACGCCACGCTGACGATGATTCCCGACGCGGACCACAACAGCGTGCTGCAGAACCCCGAGACGATCCAGGCGATCATGCAAACGGTGCTCGCGCTGGGGGGACAGGCGGGCGGTTGACAGCC
>JAJYJR010000667.1 GCA_021789355.1 Chloroflexota bacterium
TCGTGCAGTACAACGAGTACCTGCGGCGGACGCGCTTCTTCAGCCAGGCGAAGTACAAGCATCCCGAGGCGACGATCCGGCCGAGCCGGCGCAGGCGCCGCGCTCGCTGACCCGCGACCGCCGGCGCGGGCGACGAGCGCCCGGGGCACTGCAGCCCGGGGGTCGGGCATCCGGGGGGTCGGGCATGGAGATTCGTCGATTCGGCCCCGGTCACCGTCGTCCCGACGGACCGCCGGGAACCCGGGGCGTCACCGGCCAGGTCATCCACCAGGACGGCCGTGGGACCATCGCGGAGCTCGCGTTTGCCCCGGGCGCGATGATCACGCCCCACACGAACCCCAACACCACCTACTTCGTGGTGGTGAGCGGCGGCGGATTCGTCCAGGTCGCGGACGAGCGAGCCCGCGTGGGGCACGGCGAGGCTGTGCTGTGGCCGGCCGGCGAGCTCCACGGGGCCTGGACGGAGGGGACCGAGATGCGCGCCCTCGTGGTGGAGTTCAGTGGCGCCGCCGACGCCATGGGCGAGCTGGTTGGCGGCGTGCAGGCGCGCCTCCTGCACCCGGCGTCCCCGGGCGCGGCGAAGGCCCCGGATGGGGTCGAGCGCGGTCGAGGGTCGCTGGCCGAGCCGCCGGCGCCGGCATCGAACGAGCGTGACGAGTCCAGCGGGGAGCCCTGGTAGCGCACGTGGCGGATCGAAGCCGCGTGGATCGAGGCTGCGTGGGAGGGCGCCACGGTGCGTCGCTCAGGGCGCGCCCGCGGGCGGGCCCTCCTCGCTCGCTCCGGGCTCGCCCGTAGCCGAACCCAGCACCGCCCCGAGCTGTCCCAGGACACGGGCCGTGGCCCCCCAGATCCGGTAGCCGGCGACGGGGTAGGCGCCGTAGCGGAGCCTCCATCCGGACCGTTCCTCCTCGACCGTCTCGATCGGTGCGCCCGCCAGGAAGGCGCGAATCGGGACCTCGAGGATCGCGGAGACCTCGCGCGCGTCACCCTCGAGGAACGGCCTGCGGTCCGCCGCCGCGACCACGGGATGGAGCCGGAACCCGGAGACGCGCACGTCCACCGGCCCGAGTTCCCCCAGGACGCGCATGCCGCACTGGGCCGGGTCGAGCCCGATTTCCTCGTGCGCCTCGCGGATGGCGGCGTGGGCCATGGAGGCGTCCAGGGGTTCCACCGCGCCGCCTGGGAAGCTCACCTCGCCGGCGTGTCGCAGGTCCCCGGCCGGTCGCTCGGTCAGCACCGTCCACGCCTCGCCGTCGGGGCCCGGGTACAGCAGCACCAGCACGGCGGCGTCGCGCGGCTCCGGGTTGAGGTCGCGGGGAAGCAGGCTCCCGTCCCCTACCGGCATCGGTCGCAACGCCTCCGGCGGCTCCGGCAGGGGATCCGGTAGCCGCTCGAGCCGGGCGACGGCATCGTCGAAGCGCATCGCCGGGATGGTACGCGAACACTTCTGCCAGGACGGGCGGAGGCATCCTGGCCGGCAGGTCGCCGCGAAGGTCGGGACTGCGCCCGCTACTGGATGATCGGCCCGCCGTCGCCGCGCTTCGGCCGCGTGGCCGAGGCCAGCGTCTCCTCGACGATGTCGCGTGGCCGGGCGCCCTCGCGCTCGGGCGCCCGCGCGTCGCGCCGGCCCGTGGCGGCCACCACCTGGTCCCCCGACCGGAACAGGATCGTTCCGGTCGTCCGGTCCGCTTCCACGGTGATCCTCGACCCGGGCTGGAACGAGCCCTCCAGGAGCGCCCGGGCCAGCGGGTTCTCGATGGTCCGCTGGACGGCTCGTTTCAGGGGCCGTGCCCCGTATGCCGGGTCGTGTCCCTCCGCCGCGATCAGCGTCCGGGCGGAGGGGGCCAGCTCGACGGTCAGGTCGGCATCCGCCAGCCGCCGCTGCAGGTCGGCCACCAGCAGCTCGACGATGGCGGACAGGTCGGCGTCGGTCAGGGCGTGGAACACGATGATCTCGTCCACGCGGTTGAGGAACTCCGGCCGGAACTGCTGCCGCAGCGCCTCCATCACCCGCCTGCGCATCTGCCCGTACGCCTGGTCGTCGGTCTGCCCTGTGAACTCGGCCATGAACTGGCTGCCGACGTTGCTGGTCATGATGACCACGGTGTCCTTGAAGTTCACCGTGCGGCCCTGCCCGTCGGTGAGCCGGCCGTCGTCCAGCACCTGCAGCAGCACGTTGAAGACGTCGGGGTGGGCCTTCTCGATCTCGTCGAGCAGGATCACCTGGTACGGGCGCCGCCGGACGGCCTCGGTCAGCTGGCCACCCTCCTCGTACCCCACGTATCCGGGCGGAGCGCCGATGAGGCGGCTGACCGCGAACTTCTCCATGTACTCGCTCATGTCGAGCCGCGTCATGGCCTGCTCGTCGTCGAACAGGAACTGGGCGAGGGCGCGGGCCAGCTCCGTCTTCCCGACGCCGGTGGGACCCAGGAAGATGAACGACCCGATCGGACGGCGCGGGTCCTTGAGCCCGGCCCGAGCGCGGCGCACCGCGTCGCTCACGGCCTCGATCGCCTCGTCCTGCCCGATGACCCGCTCGTGCAGCCGCTCTTCCATGTGGACGAGCTTCGCCTGCTCGCCCTCCATCAGCCGCGTCACCGGGATCCCGGTCCACTGGCTGACGATCTCGGCGATGTCCTCGGCGTCGACCTCCTCCTTGAGGAGGCGGGTCTGCCCATCGAGCGCCGCGAGGGCGGCTTCCTGCTGCCGGAGTTGCTGCTGCAGCTCGACCTGGCGCCCGTACCGGAGCTCGGCGGCGCGACCGTAGTCGGCGGCGCGCTCGGCCGATTCGATCTCGTGCTGCAGCGACTCGAGGGCGGCCTTCGTCTGGCGCAGTCCCGCGATGGCCGTCTTCTCGGTCTCCCAGCGCTGCTTCAGCGCCCCCGCCTGCTCGCCGATCTCGGCCAGCTCGCGTTCGAGCGCCTCCAGGCGCGCCTTCGACGCCTCGTCCTTCTCCTTTCGGAGCGCCTCGCGCTCGATCTCGAGCTGGATGCGGCGCCGCTCGAGCTCGTCGAGTTCCACGGGCATCGAGTCGATCTCCATCCGGAGCCGGCTGGCCGCCTCGTCGACCAGGTCGATGGCCTTGTCGGGCATGAAGCGGCCGCTGATGTACCGGTGCGAGAGGACGGCGGCGGCGACCAGCGCGGAGTCCTTGATGCGGACGCCGTGGTGCACCTCGTACCGCTCGCGCAGTCCGCGAAGGATCGAGATCGTCTCCTCGACCGTGGGCTCGTCGACGTACACGGGCTGGAAGCGGCGCTCGAGCGCCGCGTCCTTCTCGATGTGCTTGTGGTACTCGTCGAGCGTGGTCGCCCCGATGGCGTGCAGCTCGCCGCGGGCCAGCATCGGCTTGAGCAGGTTGGAGGCGTCCATGGCGCCCTCGGCGGCCCCCGCGCCCACCACCGTGTGCAGCTCGTCGATGAACAGGATGATCTGGCCGGCGCTCTCGGTGATCTCCTTGAGCACGGCCTTCAGGCGCTCCTCGAACTCGCCGCGGTACTTCGCGCCGGCGATGAGGGCGCCCATGTCGAGGGCGATCACCCGCTTGTCCTTCAGCGTCTCCGGCACGTCCCCGCGCACGATCCGCTGCGCAAGCCCCTCGACGATGGCGGTCTTGCCCACCCCCGGCTCGCCGATCAGCACCGGGTTGTTCTTCGTGCGGCGGCTGAGGACCTGGATGACGCGCCGGATCTCCTCGTCACGGCCGACGACGGGGTCGAGCCGGGACTCTCGGGCGTCGTGGGTGAGGTCGCGCCCGTACTTCTCGAGCGCCTGGTATGTCGACTCGGGGTTCTGCGAGGTCACGCGCTGCGTGCCGCGCACGCTGGCGAGCG
>JAJYJR010000668.1 GCA_021789355.1 Chloroflexota bacterium
CAACGGCGAGGCGGCCCCGCTCCGGACCGTGATGGAGGCGGGACCGGACATCCTGAACCACAACGTCGAGACGGTGGCGCGGCTGCAGAAGCCGGTGCGGAAGCGTGCCCGCTACGACCGTTCGCTGGGCGTCCTGGAGCGCGCGAAGGCGTACGCCCGCGAGATAGCCGGCCGCGATGGCACGGTCCATACCAAGTCGAGCATCATGGTCGGCCTGGGCGAGGAACGCGACGAGTTGTTGCAGACGTTCCGGGACCTGCGCGCCGTGGGCTGCGACATCCTGACCATCGGCCAGTACCTGCGGCCGTCGGAGCAGCACCTGCCGGTGGAGCGCTACTACCACCCGGCGGAGTTCGCCGACCTGCGCGAGGAAGCGCTGGCGCTGGGCTTCCGCCACGTCGAGTCGGGGCCGCTGGTGCGCTCGAGCTACCACGCCCGCGACCAGGTGCCGGACTCCGAGCGCCGGGCCCTGGAGCGGGCCGCGCTCCGGGCGGCGGCCGAGGCCGGGGGAGCCACGCTCGTCGGCTGAGACGCGCCGCTGGTCGGTCGCGGCCCCGGACGGATGGACCCGTAGCCTCGATGGCCTCCGACCCCGGGACACTCTCCGACCCCGGGACACTCTCCGATCCGGGGTCACCCTCCGAGCTCGGGTCGCTCTCCGGGCTCGGGTCGCTCTCCAACCCCACCGCCATCCCGACGCCGGTCGCTGTCCGACCCGGCGTCATGCCGATCCCGCACCCTGCAGTTGTTGCGCCCGGGGAACGCTATGTTGGTCGCAGGACCTCTGCGAGCCCAAACCGGACCCAGTCGGGGCGGGTGCCACGCTCGTGGACGCCGGCACGGCGGTAGTTCCGGCACCAATGCGCGCCGGGGATCGAACATACCGTTCCCCCGGTGCACGATCTTCAGGATGCGTCGGAAGCGCCGGACTGACGTCCTGGTTGCCGCCGCTGGCCGTCTTGCCGCCGCTGGCCGTCTTGCCTCCGCTGGCCGTCTTGCCGCCGCTTGCCGTCTTGCCGCCGCTGGCCGCCGATTTCGGGTGAGTCAGCGACGCCGGCGCGCCGCGTTCTCCGCGAGCCGTGCCCGGACGATCCTCTCGACGAGCGCGGCCGGCAGCGGCGCGTCCGGACGAAAGTGGATGGTCCCCTTGCCGTTCCACGAGGTCCCCAGCTCGTCCCGGAAGGTCTCGATGACGGCCATGCTCATCGGGAACAGGCTGCAGTGGTCGCGGAACGCCGCGTACGACACGAGCAGCCGGTCGCCGTCCCGGAAGGCGGGCATCTGGTAGCTGATCGTCTCCGTCGCGTGCGGCGCGACCGCCCTGATCTGCGCCCGCAGCCGCTCCAGGGCGGCGCGCGACTCCGGTGGCAGCGCGGCCAGGTATGCGTCGACGCTGGCTGGGGTGGTCATGGCGATCCCTCCGGGCAGGCCCAGCGCGGTCAGGAGATGGGTGGCGTCTCGACGAGGCGGCCATCCTGCCACGCATAGGCCCAGGCGTCGATCTCCGGCGGTTCGACTCCGAGCGTCGTCAGCGCGGTGCAGATCTGGCTGCGATGGTCGGTTCCGTGGTGGAGCGCCTGGGCGAGGCGGATGCCCAGCGGGGCATGGGCCTCGGAGCCGTCGTCACGGCGCCTGACGAGGATTACGTCCGGGTCCAGGTCCTGCGCCACGAACGCCGACCAGGACGCGCCGTTCCGCTCCATCACGGCACGCAGCGCCGGGAGGTCCATGCGCGCCTCGTCGATCCGCGCCACCAGGCCGCCCGTCACGGTGGACAGGTACCCGCAATCGGCCCCGACCAGGTGACGCATCGTGTCAAGGATCGAGCCGTAGGTGCCCGGCACGGCGGTCTCGAGCTGCTCGGGACGCAGCGAGAGGCACGTGTCGAGCAGCCGTACCGTCGCCCATGCGTGGTGCGCGAACGCGTCCGCGAGTGGAGATCTGCTCATCCGCGCACCCCCTGATGACCCGTCCCGAGGTCGGTCCCGCCACTGGCACCCGGCACTGAGCGGGCAACCCCACCTCCGACGCCATGCCGGTGGGATCCCAAGCGGGCCCCGCCCCTCACCGTAGCCGGCATTGTGTCAGCCGGGTGGGCGGGCGCGCAACCGGAGGGTTCGCGTCCTTCGGCACGTTGCTCGCAGCACCAGCCGGCCGATCCGCGCTCTGAGGCTCGACGGAGGGACACGGGGTCGCGGATCACCGGCGAAGCCCGTCCTGGCAGCCTTCGGTCTCATCGGCTCGTCGGCGGGGCGACGTAGCACCCGTAGGCGATGCCGGCGAATTGCACGGTGCGATGCCAGAAGAGACTGCCGTCGAGGCCCAGCCCGGCGATCTCGGCGTCCATTTGCAGGTACCGGGTTCCCCCGGACGTGTACAGCCCCCGGTAGTTGTCCGATTCGAGCAGGCGGCCCAGGGGCTCGCCGTTCGAGGCGCCGAGCAGGTACCCGATCTTGTCGTTGAACAGGTACACGATGCCGTCGCTCACGGCCGCCGCCACCACGTCGCTGCTGAGGTGGAGGCTCCGGACGACCGGCTCGCGCCCCCCGCTGAGGATGTACGCGGTGGCCTCGAAGGGACTGCGACCGTAGGTGGCCACGATCACGACCGATGTGTTCGCGTCACCGGCCAGCAGCGTCCCGTCCCCCACGCCCGGCACGCGGACCGTCCGGCTCGGGGGCAGGTGCGACACGGCATCGGTGCACGACGCGGGAATCGGCGCGCTGGTGAACGGCGCCAGGACGGCGAACGCGCTGAGAGAGAGGAGCAGCGCGCCGATTGCCGCGAGCAGGCCGCATCCCGGCAGCGCCGCCCTCCGCAGGATGGACGATCGAGTCGTCACCTCGCTCCTGTCCGGGACGATCCTCCGGCGAGAGTGCTCTCGCCGGAGCCCTACGCCCCCGGCCCTCTCGTCCGCTCGATCTCGCGCCGCACGCCCTGCGCCAGGATCACCGCGTCGGTGGCAGCGGACACGAAGCTGAAGCCGCTCTCGAGGCAGGCACGGGCGGCGGCCCCGTCGGTGCAGTACATCCCGGCCGCGATCCCGCGCGAGACGCACGCGTCGCGCACGAGATCGAGCGCCTCGGCGTGCCGGCGCCGATCGCCTGCGCTGCGGGCGGACGGGTCGACCGGCATCCCGAGCGAGAGCGCCAGGTCGTTGGGACCCACCAGCAGCGCGTCGACTCCCGGCGTCGAGGCGATCGCCACGACGTTCGCCAGGCCCGTCGTCGTCTCGATCTGCGGGATCACCGCGGCACGCACAGGGTCGGCCGGATCGGCCGGTCCGGGCATCGCGCGAGGACGCAGCGGCCCGTGCGAGCGCGTGCCTGCGGCCCCATGGCGGCATGCCGCGACCGCTGCGGCGGCCTCCTCCGCCGTGTTCACCATGGGGACGATGATCGCCAGCGCGCCCGCGTCGAGCGACCGCCCGATCGCCGCCACGCTGTTCTCCGGCACCCGGGTGATGGCCACCGCGCCCCCGCCCTCGATCGCCATGAACAGGGCCGCCAGGTCTCGCGCGGTCGCCCCGCCGTGCTGCTGGTCCACCACGACCGCGTCCGCCCCGGACCCGGCAAGCATCTCGGCCACGACGACGTCCGGGACGGTGAGCCACGCCGCCAGCACGCTGCCGCCCCCTCGCCAGCGCTCGAGCAGGGGGTTGGGGGCGGGCGTGGCGTGCCGGATCGGCATCGGGTCGAGGGCATCGGTGGGACCGCCGGTCGCCATCGACCGCTACAGGATCTTGGAGAGGAAGTTCTTGGTCCGCTCGTGCTGAGGGCTCGTGAAGAAATGCTCGGGGGTGCCTTCCTCGATGATCTGCCCGTCGTCCA
>JAJYJR010000669.1 GCA_021789355.1 Chloroflexota bacterium
GCGATGGTGCCGGCCGGGCTCGACAGCGAGGGCGGGAACCGCCGCTCGAGCCCCGCCGCGGCGCGCGCCGAGCGGAACGCGAAGGCGATCGCCACGCGCCCGCGGCCCGGCAGCGCGACCCACCGTCGGTGAACCTCGTCCGCGCCGGTCCCAGCCCTGGCCCCAGCCCTGGCCCCCGCCGTGGCCCCCGCCTTGATTCCCGCGCCCTCCCTGCCAGTTCTCCGCGCGACCGTGACGAACGTGGCCGCGAGCGGCGCCCGTCCCCTCGCGCCGTGCGGCGCGGCCGCGTCGAGCCACGTCGCCAGTTCAGGCGTGCCGCCCGCGGGCTCCCCGGCATCCGCCCGCGCGATCACGATGCGGCGCCCTCGGTACTCGATCGCCACGGCCGCGTCCGCGGCACCCGAAGTCCCGGCGATGAGCCCGAGCAGATCGCCGACCCCGGTGTCGCGGTCGCCATCGCGGGAGGCAAGCGCGACGGCGCGGGCGAGGAAGCGTGCCGCCCGGGAGTCCGTGCCGGCGCCCGCGGCGCGCGCGGGTACAGGTGCCCCGCCCCGCCCTGGCGCGCGGTCCCGCTCGGGCGGGTCGGTGGCGGACGCGTCGGCGACTACCGGCGCCACCGCGCTATCCCTGTTCCGGGGCGGGACGCGCGGCTCGGACCGGGCGGCCGAGAGTCCGTCGCACCACGTCCATGACTTCCTCAGTGTAGGCCGTCGCGTCCCCGGTCTCGACCGCGGTACGCAGGCAGCCGGCCACGTGATCCTCCAGCACCAGCAGCGACACCGCGTCGACCGCCGCCCGGAGCGCCGCCGTCTGCTGCAGGATGTCGATGCAGTACTCGTCCCGCTCGATCATCCGCGCGATCCCGCGCACCTGGCCCTCGAGGCGGGAGAGCCTGCGCAACAGCTGCTGTCGATCCTTGTCGTAGCTGTGCCGGAAGTGCGGGTTGGCCGCCTCGCCGATCTCCCGGCGAGCCGCCGCGCCCGCCTCGGGCGCCTGTTGGTCCAGTTCGTCGCTCACGTGGCCTCCGTCCGGCCAGATCGGTCGGGGCCGCCGACGAGGTCGCGGCCGCAATCGGGATACTCCCCGGGAGTGTACCAGCAGCGTCGCTCCCCGGATGTGCCGCGTGGCGCCGCATCCGGGCGCGACCGGGTAGACTTGCGCCCAATGCAGGCCGATCGCGTGACCGAGCCGGTGTCCTTTGCCCACGCGAGTGAGGCCGAGCTGGCGCGGATCCTCGACTACTACGGGATTGCCTGGGAGTACGAGCCGTACGCGTTCCCGATCCTCTGGAACCTCGACGGTGCCGTCGTCGAGAGCTTCGCGCCCGACTTCTACCTGGCCGACCTCGGCCTGTACATCGAACTCACCACGCTCAAGCAGAGCCTGGTCGGCAAGAAGAACCGCAAGCTGCGGCGCCTCCGGGAGCTCTACCCGGACGTGCAGATCAAGCTGTTCTACGCGCGGGACTTCCGCGCGCTGATGCTCAAGTACGGACGCATCGAGCTGGTCGATTCGCTGAGCGGCGCCGAGGGACAGGCCACGCCACCCAGGCGCGCCGGGACTGGAAACGGACGCCCGCCGGTCGGCTCGGTGCCGGTGTCCGTGGATCGGCGAGGGGCCCCTTCGTCACCGGATGCATCCCGCGAGCCGCCGGTGACGGCGTCACGCCGTCGACGCCGGTCGGCGCGGCGCGCCGCTGCCGCGCAGGCGACCCGCGCGTGACGGGCCGACGCGTGCCCGGGAGGATCTGAGTCTCCATGCGCTCGCCTGACCTGGTCGCCGACATCGCCAGCGTGCTCGTGTCGGAGGAGCAGATCCGAGCTCGCGTCGCCGAGCTTGGTGCGCAGATCAGCGCCGACTACGCGGGCCGCGAGCTGACGCTCGTGAGCGTGCTGAAGGGATCGCTGCCGTTCATGGCGGACCTGATGCGGGCGATCACGATCCCGGTGTCGATCGACCTGATGGAGGTCAGCTCGTACGGCGGCACGGCCACCGAATCGTCGGGGCTCGTGCGGATCCTGAAGGACCTGAGCTCCTCGATCGACGGGCGGGACGTCATGATCGTGGAGGACATCATCGATACCGGCCTCACCCTGAACTACCTGATCCGCTACCTGCGCGGCAAGAACCCGCGCTCGCTGCACATCTGCACGCTGCTCGACAAGCCCGCCCGCCGGCTGGTCGACATCCCCATCGACTACCTGGGCTTCACGATCCCGGACCAGTTCGTGATCGGCTACGGGCTCGACTACGGCGAGCAGTATCGCAACCTGCCTTTCATCGGCGTCCTCAAGCCGGAGGTCTACACGGCTCCGTGAACCGTCGCACGCTCGGGCGCGGCCGGATCATCGTCGGCCTCGGGTCCATCCTGGCGCTGGTGGCGTGCCTGTTCCCCTGGGGCCAGACGGCGGGCATCGGGTTGCCGCCCGAGCGCACCGGGGCGTTCGACGGGTTCGGCATCCTGGTGTTCGTGGCGGCGATCGCGCTGCTCGCGCTGATCGCGCTCCCCTACGCCGCCGGCGATCAGCCGATGGCGCTCGACCGGCCGGTCGCGTTCTGGGCGGTGGGGCTGGTGGGCATCCTGGGGTTCGCGCTGAAGACCTGGCAGATCCTCAACGACGGGCTGCTCGCGCTGCCGGACCGCGCGATGGGGCTGTGGCTGGCCGGGATCGGGCTGGCGATCGTGGTGTGGGGGCTGGCCGAGATGCTCGCCGAGCGACCGCGCGCCTGACGCCCGGCATCCGCGCGTCAGTACCCGGGCGCCCGGCTGAGCCAGGCCGCGGCGGCCCGAGGCGGCGGGAACGGAGGTGGCCGTTCACGGCGCGGGCGGCGCCAGCACGAGCCCGAACCAGGCAGCGTCCTTCCCCGGAGCGTCGCCCAGCACCTGCAGCACGTACCGACCGGGCGGCCACGCGGCCCGTGCCGGCGCCGCGGCGGCAAGGGCACCGTCCGCGGGCGCAGCCGCGCGCAGCGTGGCGACCCGCACGTAGCGGCCCCCGGTAGCGGCCCCGGATGGCAGGCCGGACCACAGGATCGCGGTGCGTACCCCCTCCGGACGTGCGCCGGCGGGGGCGCAGAATCCGAGGGCGACGATGCGTGTGGCGATCAGCCGAGCCAGCGGCACTCCCGGGTCCCCCGGCCCGCCCGCCGCGTTCGCCTCGACCGGCAGCCAGATGCGCGACCTGGTGCCGTTCTCTTCAGTGTCGGCCACCACGCGCCAGCCGTCCGGCGTGTAGCAGATGGGCATGCCGTCCGCCTCGACAGGATCGGCCCCGCCCGCGCTGGTGCAGCAGGGATTGCTCGCGGCAGCCCGGTCGACGCCGCTCGCCGGCTGGAGCGCACCGGCGCGAGCGGATGCCGCGACCGCCGGCGGGGATGCCGCCTGCCCCGCACCCGTACCTGCCCCGGCCACGTGTCCGCCGGAACTGGCCCCGGTCTCGAAGCCGGGCGTCGCGGCACCGACCGCGCCGCGGCCCGCCGGCACCGTCCACGGCTTGGTAATCGCGGTCGCGACCAGGATGGCCGCAGCCGCGACCAGGACGGCCATCCGTCGGCTGTTGCCGCCGACCCGTGCGAGCGGGACCGGCGAGAGGGGACGCTCCACGCTCGGCCTCAGTGCGAGGGCGACACTCTACACCCGGGCACGGGCGCCCCGGAAGCCGGTTCGCGGGGTACCACTTGGGCGACCGCCGCCGCGCTCCTGGCGCGTGCCGCCGTCGCACGCCGGCGGTCAGATCTCGCCCAGGTAGGCCTTCCGAACCGTCTCGTTCTGGCGCAGCTCGGCAGCCGGTCCCGCCAGGACCACGTGCCCGGTCTGCAGCACGTACCC
>JAJYJR010000670.1 GCA_021789355.1 Chloroflexota bacterium
TTCTCTGGTCGGCCATCGTGGTGTCCCTCCGTGTCGTCGGTTGCTACTCCAACGACGCGAGGATGACGCGGTGGCCGCTTCCGTGTCGACCACCCCGCGCTGTTACACCAACTCTAGGGACACGACCTCGTGACCATGTGCGCTGAATGGACGCGTATCTCAACGAGTAGCCGACCGCCGGACCGGCCGTGACGAGCGGGAACTCCCGTTAGCCGAGCTACCCCGGCTCCTCGCCGATCGCCGCGCGCCATGGTCGCACCACGACCTCGAGGTACTCGGGATCGAGCCGCTCCGGGGCGACCAGGGCACACGCGTTGGCGCGCACGACCCGCGCCGCGCCGAGACCGACGCCCATCTCGACGCGCCAGTAGCCGTCGTCGGCGGGGATCTCGATGTCCGCCGAGGCTGCCGCTGCCGCCACGGCGTCCCACGCCGCGTTGCGGGCGGCGAGCCGCCACCCGCGAAGGGGCGGATCGTGCAGTCGATAGCGCAGGTGGTCCCAGCCGGCGAGGAGCAGGTCCGGGTCGCGACGCTCGGCGAGGTCGAGCCGCACAAGCTCGCGCCGGGAGAGCAGCATCGCGCGCTCGAGGAAGCGCCGCACGGTCTCGGAGTTCGGACCGAAGGGACCCGCGGGCGCGTCGGGCGGGATGGTCGCCGATGGCCGGCGTGTCGGGCGGTTCATCAGGCGCCTCGGTGGGACGGCGAACGTGCCACCTGGGCAACGCTCGTGACCCGGGACAGGCGAACCGACGGCACGAGGATGCCCTGCGGCGGCGGGCTGGGGTGAACCGCCTTCAGCCCCGCGATCTCCCGGCCGAGCTCGTCCCGGGCCGCGATGAGCCGGGCGGCCTCCGTGCGTCCGACGAGAATGCGCGGCGCGACGGCCTCGGTGCCGAAGCGCTCGCGCAGGCGGGCCGGGAACGCGTACCGGAACGCCTCGAGGGAGGCCACCAGCCCGGACCCGTGTGGCACGCCGACGACGAGGAACTCGTCGCCGCCATCGCGGATCGCGACGGAGTCGGGCAGTGCGGCGAGCTCGGCGGCGAGGAAGCGCAGGACCTCGTCGCCGGCCGCCATGCCGTGGCGGTTGTTCCAGGCGCCGAACCCGGCGAGGTCGAAGAAGGCGATCTCGACCGGCGCGGCGGCGAGCGCGGGCAGCTCGGCGAACAGGCGGACGAGGTCGACGAGGTAGCCGAGGAACGGCAGCTGCGTGCGCCGGTCGCGCTGCTCGGTGGCGAGGTGCGGCCAGCGGAACCGCTCGGGGTACGGGCGCGCCAGGCGCCGGAGGAGCGCGTCTAGCTCGAGTGTGATCCAGGCCGCCTCCGGGCCGTAGGCCACGAAGGTCCCGTCAGGGCGGCGCTGGTGCTCGATCCAGCCGAGGGCAGGTGCGGGATCCCAGGCCGGGTCGAGCCCGGCCAGCAGGTCGGCCGCCACGAGCGTCGTGAGCAGGTCACGCGGGCCGTCGGCGTCGGCCCAGCCACCGTCGGGCGACTCGCGCGCGGCGACGAACGCGGCGAGGCGGCCGACGAGCTGGGGATGGAAGCCGAGCGCCGCGAGCCCCGCCGCGAGCTGCGCCGAGACCGAGACCAGGGGCTGCTCGTGGAACGGAAACCGGCTGCCCATCCCCACCGAACCCTGGGCGATGGCGCGGGCCGCGTAACCGTCGGCGACCGCGAGCGCGAAGGGATGCAGGCGACGCAGGGTGCGCTCGTGGCGGGCGAGATTCCACAGGCCCCACGTGTCGCTCCACGCGTGCAGCCCGACGACGAGGCGGGCCACGTCCCGCCGCACAACCGGCAGGACCCGTTCGAGGAGCGCTGCGGCGTCGTCGCCGCCGTCCTCGTCGAGCCGGCTCAGCAGCTCGACTGCGTCCGACAGCACCAGGGGACCGAGCAGGCTTGCCTCGAAGCGCTCGACATCCCGCAGGCGCCACTCCTCCTCGGCCGGCCGCCACGCGTGCCAGGTCTCGCGTGGAGGCACGTAGCGCGGGATGTGGTAGTAGGCGGTGCTGATGGCCCACGGGTAGCGGCGGACGCTGTCGGGGTTGTTGCTCGTGCGCGTCTCGAGCCACTGCGCGAGGGTGGTTTCGCCATGCGCCCGATCTTCGCCCTCGAGTGCATGCAGGGCGATCGAGGCCGCGCAGAGCGCGTCCTCGGCTGCGACGAAGACGGGCCGTCTGGCAATCGCCACGCTCACGACGACATCGTGGAAGCGGTCGGACGCGGGCACAATGGGACCGTAGTCCCATCCGGTAACGGAGGCGACCTGTCGCGAGAGCGCCCTCCCGCCCCACGGCACGGTCTCCCGGCGTGCATCATGACCATGCGTCCCCGTGGCTCCAGGCAGGAGGCACGCAGTATGCGATGGCCGTGGCGGCGCAGGCCCGAATCGCCATCGGAAGGCGTCCCGCAGGCGAGGGAGGAGCCTCGTCCCGGTCTGCGGATCGTCCCGGAGCCTTCGCCCGAGTTCCGGGCGTTTGCGGAGCAGCAGCTCTTCGGGCACATCGACGGCGCACCTGACTGGTTCGCGGCGTTCTTGGCGGAGCCCGAGCTCGACAACCTCGCCACGCGCCACATCGCGGCCGATCTCGACACCGCGCAGGATGCCCGCGTCCGCGCGGTGCTCGTCAGTGGGACGCCGCGCCAGGCCCGATTCAATCTCCTCATGCACCCGCAGCTCATCCCGACGGACGTGCGCCTCGCTGCCCTGCGCGCCGCCGTCCGCCAGTCCGACGACCCGTACATGCGGATCGCCGCCATCGTCGGGCTGCAGGACGAGGCGCTCCGGGTGCCGGAGACCGAATGGCCGGCCGTGCGCGACGAGCTCCTCGACGCGACGCGCGATCCGCGCGGCGCGATCCGGAACCGCGCCACCGTCACCCTGACAGGACGCCTGCAGGCCGACGACGTGCCCGCGGTCGTGGCGCGGATCCGCGAGGGCGGGCTCGAGGGCTCCGAGCTCGACAACCTCGTCGCCACGTTCGTGAAGCTCGGCGCCGACGACGCCGTCCTCGAGGTGCTGCCGATCGTGCTCGAGCACGGCGCCCAGGTCGAGGCGACCCGCGCGTGGCTGGAGGCCTGGCAGGCCGCCGGGCAACGACCCGCCGAACCGGCGCCTCCCTGGTTCGGGATGCCCGCCCTGGGATACATCCCCAACCTCGACGGGTAGGGCGACGGGCCTGGGAGTCGCGCCTATCCAGTCGTCGGCGCTCATCCCCGCATGTCGAGAGCCTCCGGACCGTCGAGGTTGAGCCCGAGCAGGAGCGGCGGCGACGTGAGCTCGACTACCGCCGGGCGACAGTTGCGAACGCAGGATCCGGACCGCCTCCGGGCGGAGACCGAGCACGCACGTCGCCAGGAGCATGCGGATGAAGTAGCCGTGGCTGGCGACGAGGGTCGGCCCGTGGGTTCGCTCGACGAGGTCGGCGAACACAGCGACAGCGCGAGCAGCGGCGTCCGCGTCACGCTCCATCCCCTCGATCTCGCGCACCTCGCCGGCACGCCACGCCCGCCCTCGCGCGTCGGCCGCGAGCTCGGCTTCGCTCCAGCCCTCGAACGGCCCGAAGTCGACCTCGCGCAGCCGCTCGTCCGTCTCGAGGGTGGGCGCGCCGACGCGTCCGGCTCCGGCCAGGATCTGGGCAGCGGTCTCGGTGGCGCGGACGAGCGGCGAGCTGACCACGGCGGTGAACGGGACCGCGGCGAGCCGCCGCCCGAGCTCCGACGCCTGGCGCCGGCCGTGCTCCGTCAGCGGTCGATCCGTCCGCGTGCACAGCCGGCCCTGCGCGTTCCAGTCGGTCTCGCCGTGCCGCACGAGGTACAGGCGAGGGCG
>JAJYJR010000671.1 GCA_021789355.1 Chloroflexota bacterium
GCCGTGGGCCGATACGACCGGTGCCGGCGCCGCCATCCTCGATGTCGTCACGGGCCAGGTCGTGACGCTCCGCGTCGGAGGCGTCGACGACCTCGCCTGGGACGGCGCGCGACTCCTCGCCGTCGAATGGCAGCGCCAGGAGATCGGTGTGTTCGACGCAGCTGGCTCGACTCTCCCGAGCGACCTGCCCTTCGCCGAGCGGGTGAGCGTGTCGCCTTCCGGGATCGTCGTGACGTATCAGGCAGAAGGAGGGTCCGTCACCGTGCGGAACGGAGCGGACGCGCAGGCGGTCACGGTCTGCGGGAAGCAGGTCGGCGGCATCGCGTGGGCGCCCGACGGGCGCGCGTTTCTGGCCAGCTGCCAGCAGGCCGACGGCACCTTCGAGACTGCGCTTGTCGAGCTGCCCGGCGCCGCATCTGTACGCTCGCCTGCGCCGTCCCCCACGCTCGCCCCGATGGGTTCCCCCTCCCCAGCGCCGTGCCGTGCCAGCCAGCTCCGCGTGCACGGTGGACGGATGGGCGGCGGCACTGGGACGGTGCAGGCCGACGCCTATCTCACGAACGTGGGGACCTCGCCCTGCATACTGGGCGGCGATCCGGCGGCCATCGAGCTGCTGCGGGCAGACGGCTCGGTGCTCTCCACGGTCGCCGCGGCTCCGGCAGCGACACCCGGGCCGCCGGTGACGCTCACCCCTGGGGCCGCCGACGCGGCCAACCTGGCCATCAACTGGTCGAACTGGTGTGGTGGTGCGCCCGGACCGCTCCGCATCCGCATCACGCTGCCCGAGGGGATGGGCGCTGTCACGGGGGACATCAACGGCCCGCCGCTCCTGGCCGTCGTGCCACGTTGCGACCATCCCGAGACGACCTCGGCTCTCGAACTGCTGTGGTCTTTCAGCGCGACACCCTGATGCGGGCCCGTTCGGACTCGCGGATGGTCAGACGGTGAGACGGAGGGCCCGCCGGCGCCGCGCGTTCGGCCCCGGGTGGTGGCGCATGCCGCACAGGATCAGCGCCCAGTCCGGCAGGAGGTGTGGATGGTGGTGGATTTCCGCCGAGTCCTTGGCCTGCCCGTCGCGGGCTTGGTTCCCCCGGCACGCCCAGGGCTTGCATCAACCCGACCACAATGAGTCCGTGAGGTTCCACCTACGCCAACGGCTTCGCGCCGATCAGCGTCCGAGGCTTCCACCTGCGGAAGCGGCGTGGGTTGCAGCCGGGCGACGGCCGTTCAGCGACTACACGGTCGGTTCGCTTATCCCTACGGTCTTCGAGCGATACGCGCGCGTCCTGCACCCGGCCCTGTCGGTGAGTGGTCAGTTCGTGCGCTGGGAGGTCGTCGCAGCCTGGTCGGGGCGAACGTTGCACGGGCTGGCGCAATGGGAACTGCTCAGCCGGCCGGTGGCGGACCAGCGGGAGGATGCGCCGTTTGTTCAGCCGCCGCGGGAGGGCGGGCTGCCTCCCCGTCCCCTGGCCGCCCTGCTCGGTCTGCTCGGTGCCCACACAACGACGCTCGACCAGTGTTACGTGGGGGTCTGGGAGGGCAACGGATGGCTCGACGAGTCCGCCTGGTCGTCTGCCCCGGTTCTTGCACTCGATCAGCGGACGTTTCTCGTGCGCCGCGGTCCCATCGAGATCGCACGGGAGGTGGGTTGGCGGAGCGCGCGCAACGCCTTCACGCCAGAGCCGCCGACGATCCTCTGGCCGGCCGACCGGGCGTGGTTCATCGCGTCTGACCCCGATCTCGACTCCACCTACGTCGGTGGCACGGAGGTCCTCGTGGAGGCCGTTCTGGCGCACCCTCTCCTCGAGGCGTGGGTGGTTCGGTCTGATGACCCGATCACCATCGACAGCGATCAGATCAACGGCCGATAGGGGCATTGTATCGTGACGAAACCACCGCCATCCACACCCAGTCCGGCAGGAGGTGTGGATGGTGGTGGACTTCGAGAGCCCACCCTGAGCCCGCGCCCTTGCCTCGTCGGCACGGCTCGCGCTAGTGGTGGCCAATCCGCGCATCCGCGGCGAGCATCGTCCGCGGACCGCCGCGGGCCGGGTGCAACGAAACGTCGGCGCCGAGCGTCTGTATGGTGTGAACGCGGTGGACGAACGTGCATTGACCCTCGAGCCGGTGCGCGAGCAGAACGTGATGTTCGACGAACGGTTCGCGGGCCTTCGCCCGCACCTCGTGGCGGTCTGTCGGTCGTTGGTCGGAGACGACGCCGAGGACGTCGTCCAGGACACCTACCTGCGCGCACGGGCGAGGCTGCACCAGCTTCGGAAGCCCGCGTCGCTCGAGGCGTGGCTGACCGCGGTGGCCGTGCGCGAGTGCTACGGGCGCCGACGTCGGCGGCAGCGGCTCGCCGATCTCCTCGGCGCGATCCGAGCGGCACAGCCGCCAGAGTCCGATCCGGACCTCCGTGCGCTCGTCGAGGCGCTGCCGTTTCGCGACCGGACGGTGGTCGTCCTCCACTACGGTCACGGGCTGTCGCTCGAGGAGATCGCGGGCCTCCTGGGGTCCAAGCCCGCGACGATCCGGAGCGTCCTGTTCCGGGCCCGCGGCCGTCTTCGGGCCCAGCTCGAGCCATGAGCGCGTGCGCAGACAGGGGGAGCATGACATGAGCGCCGACGAGTTCGACGCGCGACTGGAGCGAGCCGTCCAGTCCCTCGTCACCGAACCGATCCACCCGGAGACCGCCCGCGAGGCGGCCGCCTTCGCGATCTCCGCGTCGCGGATGGTGCCCGCGGTGGCGCTGGCGAGCGTGGTCGTCATCCTGGGTGTCGCCGCCGTCGCGGCGTCGAACTTGGCTTCTGGTCACGCGACGCCCGGCGCTGCCGCCGTGGTGCCCAGCGTGGTCACGGCAGACGGGCGGGTGTCGGCGCAACGAAGCGGAGACCGGGTCGAGCTCGTGCTCGACAAGCCAGGCGAGGCTCCCCTCGTGCTCGCCTCACTGGTCGAGGCGCAGCCGAGTGAGGCTGACAGCTATATCAGCGTCCACGCGACCGACTGTCCGCCGGCTACCGGGCTCGCGCCGCGCTACTACGTCTTCGGGCAGGTCACCAACAGCCCGGGCCCGATTGTCCTGCAGGGCGCGACGGGGATCGCCTCCTCAGAGAACGATCTCTACGTGATCGCGCTCACCTCCGATCCGACGACCAACGACTGGTCGTTCCGGATCGGTGGGGCGAACGGCGGCGGGGGGGAGGCGGGCTCCTTCGACCGGCTCGACCTCGTCGGGGACCCAACACCTGCAGGTTGCTTTGTCGCGCCGTGACCGCGGGCTGGAGTCCCCGTAGGGAACTCCAGCTTCCCGCCGCGTCAAGGCTCCGCTAAGGGGGTAACGGAGGACTCAGGCCAAGCGGGCCGGCGCGCTCTCGTCCTGTCCGATCCGCGCTGTCCCGCATCAGTCCAGCGGGGGCGCTGCAAAGAGTCCGCGAAGTCACCACCATCCACAGCCCCTGCCGGACTGGGTGCTGATCCTGTGCGGCAGGAACTGGCCCTCCAGTCCGGCAGGGGCTGTGGATGCTGGTGGTTCCGGCCCGATGTGCCAAGGCCTTCCGCGCACCGACAGGTACGTCGGATCAAGGGGGCTACGGGTCGGATGTGGGCAGCCGTCCCGGGGAGACCTGGCATGGCTTGCCCGTCAGGAAGGTGGCGCTGAGCGCCTTGTCGTCGAGCGGCGCGAGGACGACGGTCGTCGCGCACTCGTCGCGCGCAGCGCCCGCCTTGCTGCCGTCCCAGGCTGCCAGCCAGGCGGTCACCGTGTAGGAGCCGGCGGGCAGGACCAGCGGGCCGCCGCTCTCGTAGCCAACGCCGAAGGAGGTGTA
>JAJYJR010000672.1 GCA_021789355.1 Chloroflexota bacterium
AGCTGCAGATGACCGGTGACCGTGACCGTCGCCGTGTCGCCCAGGCCGGGCGCGCACGTCGAGGGATTGCACGAGAGCTGCACGTCCGCCGGCTGCACGTCGACGGCCGATCCCTTCGCCTCGAGCAGCGTCCGGCACATCACGAGATCGGTGGTGTCGGTCGGGTCGGTGGGGCAGGGCTGTCCTGGGATGAACGAGGTCGGCGTCCGCGACGCCTGCATCGCGCCCTCGCGCGCCGCGTTCGTGACGCTGATCTGTGCCATGTACAGGCGACCGGCGTCGAGGACCCCGGCGAAGACCAGCAGGAACACCGGGAGCAGGAGCGCGAACTCGACGAGGGCCTGACCTCGGGAGCGTGGCGACGGACGTCGAAGGAGACGGGGGAGGCGTCTGTGTCGATCCATGACAGGATCGACTGTCCGGGACCGACTTTACGCACCTCCTTGCGGCTGCCTCGTACCTTCGGTCAGCGACCGCGCGCAAAGGTACCGGTTGGAGCGGCCGGGCGGCATCACGGCCGTCCCGCGCTGACAGCGGCAGAGGGCCCGCCGTCCCTGAACGACGAGCCCTCCGCCGCGCCGCGAGTCGGATCTCAGAAGTGCCGGGCCGGCACCGATCGCTTTAGTTGACCAGCTGCACTGCGAGCGGCGCGCCCGCAAACCCGGGCGTCGTGGTCGTCGGCCCCAGGAAGAAGGGTTGTCTCCACACGCCCTCGATATCCTTGCCGCCATCACAGGCCGTCAGCTGGAAGCCCGTGAAACCCACGATGTGGTAGTAGGCGTTGGAGCCCTGTCCGCCGGCGTAGTCCCAGACCGGCACGATGACGATGACCTTGTTGTCGATGTAGTAGGAGCAATCGGCGCTTGCCTTGTTACCGGGCAGGCTCCCGATCAGGTCCGCGCTGCCCGGCAGGCCGACCTGGGTGCAGCACCCGAAGCTCTTGGATGGCGGCCCGATCTCGGTCTGCAGGAAGGGCTTGTTGTTCTGGCAGCCGGCGGGCGAGCCGCCGTAGAACGTGCTGCTCTGCCCCAGGCCAAAACCGTCACAGCCGAATTTCAGCCAGCCGAATCCCCCCGGTACATTCAGGTTTCCGGGAGTCAGATGCTGCGGGTAGCATGGGCTAGTCGGGTCTGTGCTGATCGAGCCTGAGCATGTCGTCCGCCCGTTGAAGAACGCCTCGGCGATGCCGGCGGGGAAGACGTCGCCGCCCGGACCGCCCGCCGCGTACCCTCCCTTGGCGGTCGCGGTGGTGCTGGCCGCCCAGGTGTCCGGGACGAAGAGGCCATGGAAGAAGGCCGTCCAACTGCGGCTCGTGTTCACGAGCACGCCGACCGCTCCAGTCGGGATCGCGCCGTTCCCTACGTAGCTCGAGCCGGCATTGGCCGAGGTGCAAACGGTGGATGCCCCACTTGCATCGACGCAGGCAAATCCACCGTTGGCGTTGATGTAGCGAGGCCCGCTCGGGTGGTTGACCGGGTCATCGAACACCAGCGGCGTCCCGCCGTTCGTCTGGATCGAGGCCGTGATCGCCGCCTGTACGTTGGCGTCGGTGCCGTTGATGGAATCGCCGTTGATCCACTCGGCGATGACCCGGGCTCCCGCCAGCGCCGCGAAATCGGACGAGTTCTGTGATGCTCGGTTTTGGGCCAGCGCGTACCCGCCATCGATGACGAGTCCGACGGCGGGGATGAGCACGAACGTGAGCGTCAGAACGAACAGGACGAGGGCCTGGCCGGCCTGTGGACGCCGTCGGCGACGGCTGCCGAGCATGGGTTCCTCCCTTGGCTAGTTGCTGACCATGGTCGCGGACCCCGAGGCGGTCACGGACCCGATGAGCTGGCCGATGACGGGCGTGAGCGGAGTGAACCGCAGGACGACCCGCACCGAGATGAGGTTGCCCGTTCCCCCCGTGCCGGCGGCACTCGTGGAGGGGTTCGTGCCCGTGCACGTGGTGCCGGATGTCCAGGCGCCTGAGGGCGGAGTCGTTGGGTCACAGCTGATATACAGGCTGCCAATAGGCCCGAACGGGGCCACCATTCGGTTGGCCGCAGCGAGGGCGTCGGCCTGGAGAGTGGCGGCCGTAGCCGGGCAGACGTGTCCTTCGGGTTGGTTGCAGCTCGGGTCGTACAACGGATTGGAGGGGTTGGCGGAGAACCCTATCCAACTCGCTTCGACGGCAGCCACCCGTGCGCCCTCTCGAGCGGCCTGGGACAGCACGCTATTCATGTAGACGTATCGGCCGGCGTCGACGATGCCGAAGACCATCATGATGAAGACCGGGAAGATCAGGGCGAATTCCACCAGTGCCTGGCCATGGCCGGTTCGCCAGATCGCGATGCGCCCAGACTCGGTTGCCGGCCTCAAGGTACGGTCACCTGCTGTGCGGTCGACGTGGCCTGACACGATCCGTTGGTGACGGTGAGTGTGACGGTGTACGTGCCCGATTTGCTGTAGTCGTTCGCCTGGGTCGAGTTGCCGGCCTCCTTGCCGCTGGAGGAATTGCCATCCCCAAATGCGAACACCCAGCTTGTCGGAACGGGTTGACCGCTGTAGGCGCCGTAGAACGTCATTTCGTGTGCCTTTGCGCCGTTCCCGTTGCCCGTGAACGTGTATGTGAACGTGGGCTGCACTGGGCACGTGGGCGGGGGCGGGGTCGCGTTGGTAATTACTACCGGCTCGGATCCGCAGGGTGAACTGGCGGCGTTGTTGTTCGCGTCACCCGCATACGACGCTACCCATTGGTAAGTGCCAGGCTGCGTGGCTGTGTATCCGGGTGCGGACGTGGCACTCGCGCCGGTCAGGGGAACGGTCACGCTCCGGATCGCAGTCTGGCACGTGGCGTCGCCCGGGCCGTATAACTGGAACGTGATCGATCCTGTCGGATTGGTCGCACCAACGAGTGTCGCGGTGTCAGTGAGAACCGTAGTCAGCGGTCCACCCGGAGACGGGGTGGTCGCGAGCTTGGGCGAACTCTTGCCCGTTCCCACGGTGATCGTCTGACTCGTTGAGACTCCGGGGTCGGGATTGGCCGGGTTCGTCACATTGAGTGTGATCGTGTAGGTGCCGGCGGCCGCGTAGGTGTAGCTTGGCGGCCGCAAACCGATCACAGGCGGGAATGGGTCGGCGCCGTCACCCATGTCCCAGTTGTAGCCGGAAATCGCGCACTGTCCGGTGGTAGGCGTCGACGCGGACGCGTCAACGCTGACCGATAGGCCGGACACCGAGACGGTGAAGCTGGCCGTTGGCTGCGTAGTGCAATTGCCCGGTGTCCCTCCGCCGCCGGCCGCCAGCTCCAGGACGGCCGCAGTGGCGGATGAACTCAGCTGAAAGTTGTTGCCGACGAGGTTGTTGATGAGTGGGGTGAGGAACGTGAACCGCTCAGATACTGAGACGGTGATCGTGTTGCCGCTGCCTCCTCCACCGGCGGCATTTGAACAGGCCAGCGAGTTGCCGGACGGGTCCGCACAGGATTCGGTGACCGTCAGCGGGCTCTCGCCCCGCTGACTCTGAGCGTTGGTCTCCTGGACCGCATGATCCTGGATGCCCGTCGAATCCGTCGGACTCCCTGCGCCGTACGCCGCTCCTTCGCGCGCGGCGTTGTTGACCTCGACATAGGTGAAGAAGAGACGCCCGAAGTCGACGGCCGCTACGAGCAGCAACATCAGCACGGGCACGATCAGTGCGAACTCGACGAGCGCCTGGCCGCGCGTTCGCGGGTGCAGGAGGCGCGCGAGTGGCCTGAGCCGCTTGTTCATGTCCGCGAGTGTCGGGGAGGCCGGCTTGCAGGTCGCCTGAAACCTGACGGACCACC
>JAJYJR010000673.1 GCA_021789355.1 Chloroflexota bacterium
AGTACGAGGACGGCGCGTTCGCCGGCGCGCCCGACACCTGGATCGTGGGCCTGCAGGGCGCGAGGCCCGGCATCATGATGAGGGCCGACCCGCGCACGGGAACCTCGAGCTACCTCCAGGGCTGGGCGCCCGCCATCGGGTTCGCCGATCGGGCGGTTGTGGAACTGACCGGGCAGCGGACCTGCGTGCCGGCCGGCTGCTACCGGCGGGTGCTCGTGATCGACGAGTGGAACCCCGACGAGCCGGGGGCCCACCAGCTCAAGTACTACGCCCTCGACGTGGGGAACGTGCGGGTCGGGTTCGCGGGGGCCGAAATGCAGCAGGAGGGGTTGGTCCTGACCTCGGTCACCCGGCTCGGTGCGCAGGAGCTGGCGCGCGCCCGCGCCGGGGCGCTGACCCTCGAGCGGCGCGCCTACGACGTCAAGCCGAACCTGTACGGCAGGACCGAGCCGGCGCGGGGCCCTGACGCGTCCGCCTGACCGATCCGAAGGCCGGTGTCGCCGTGGGGCGTGGGCCGGGCCGAGGCGAGGAACCAGGCCACGCCCGCGCCCGCTCCCTCCCCTGCGTCGCGTTGCCGCGGAGGGAGAGAGGTGGCCACCCGCGAGACGGCCAACGTTCCGAACACGTCTGAGGGTTCGGAGACATTGCCCGACTCCATTGGTGGAAGAGCACCACGTCGACGTATGGCCAAAGGGGGGACTCCTCGGGTTCCCGTGGGTAGCCTCCCCTGACCCGCAGTAAGGCCGAGGCGCTCCGTCTCCGCTGCCCGCGGCAACGATCGCCCTCCTCCCGGGGTTCGCGTCTCGACTGGAGGTGAGACGCGCACGCCCCGTCCATTACGGTTCGGGTTTCGACGAAGCACCGATCCGAAGGGGGCAAGGGCGTGCGCGTCACCACCGCATTCAACCGCATGTTGGCCATCCCCGGCGCCACCGTGACCGGGGTCGCGTTCGCCCCGGAGGGCGTGGTGGTCTCGATCAGGCTCCGTCGGCGGAGCAGGCTTTGGTGTCCCTGCGGGGGATCGTCTCGGGCCGCCTACGACCGTTCGACGCGCCGCTGGCGCCACCTCGACCTCGGGGCCTGCCGGCTCTTGCTCGAGACAGAGATCCGCCGGCTTTGCTGCCCGAGGTGTGACCGGGTCCGGACCGAGGCGGTGCCCTGGGCCCGCCCGGGGGCCCGCCACACGAAGGACTTCGAGGACGTCGTGGCCTTCCTCGCCCAACGGTGCGACAAGACCACGATCACCCGGCTGCTTCGGGTGTCCTTCGAGGCCGTGGCGGGGATCGTCGCCCGGGTAGTGGCCCACTCGATCGACGATGCCCGCCTGAACGAGCTGTACCGCATCGGGGTGGACGAGATCTCCTGGCGAAGGGGCCACCACTACCTCACGGTGGTCGCCGACCACGACCGGGACGGGGCCGTGGTGTGGGTGGGCGAGGGGCGCTCGGCCGCCACCCTGGAGCGCTTCTACGACGAGCTCGGGGAGGGGCGTGCGGCGGGCCTTCAGGCCGTGTCCATGGACATGGCCGGGGCCTACGCCAAGGCCACGGCCGCCCGTGCCACCCGGGCTCGCCGGTGCGTGGATCCCTTCCACGTCGTGAAGCTCGCGAACGAGGCCGTGGATGCGGCCCGCCGGTGGGCCTGGAGGCGCCACCGGGCCTCCGGGGAGGCGCTCGCGGTCTGGATCAAGCGGACCCGCTGGGCCCTGGTGAAAGACCCCGCCCGGCTGAAGTTCTCCCAGCGCCTGGTCCTCGAGCAGCTGCGGGCCGAGGGCGGGGTGCTCTGGCGCGCCTGGGTGCTGAAGGAGTCGCTGCGCGACCTCTACAAGATCGCCGATCCCAAGGTGGCCGCCGAGGAGCTCGACCTCTGGCTCGGGTGGGCTTCCCGCTGCCGGATCCCCTCGTTCGTTCGCCTCGCACGAACGATCCGGGCAAACCGCGAGGGGATCCTCGCGGCGATCGAGCTCGGGCTGTCGAACTCGAGGCTCGAGGGGCTGAACTCGAAGATCCGCCTGATCAACCACCGGGGCTACGGGCATCATTCCGCCTCCGCCCTCATCGCGATGATCTACCTCTGCTGCAGTGGGATCACAGTCGAGCTACCCATGGAAAGGTGAGGAGGACCGTATATCTGCGGGTACTTACCCTGGTAGTTGTATTCGGTCGTGCCGTCGGTGCCAGAACACCAGCCCGCGCTTCCGCACGTCGCGGCAAACGCAGTCGCCGGCAGAGCAACCTGAAGACCTGTGATGGCCAGCAAGGCAACGAAGAGGGTGCGGCTCGCTCGCCGTCCAACTCCGCGACTTGTCATTTCGCCTCCCTGCGAGCAGGCCGAGTCGCCTTCCTCACGAGCCACTGGCGCACCCGGGGCAGGCTGGGGACGGCGGCGCCTGTGGGGAACCAGCGAGCAGGACGCTCCACGACGCTCCACCGTCGGTGGTGGTCAGAAGATACGTCTGGGTCTGCGGTGCGTCGGGTGACCCAACAGCGTTGTCGTTCAGGAGAATCCAGCCGTCCGTCCCGACGAAGCTCGCGCCGTAGACCGTCAAGTATCCGTTGGATCGCTGAGGTGGACTCGGTCCCGAAGCAAGAGCTGGCACGGTCGCGGGGGTCGGGCCGTTTGCCCCGTCCATTCCCACGATGCTGAGGGCAAACCCTCCTGCGGGAAACCCGATCAAGAAGCCGTCGCCCAACGCCGAGCCGACGACGTCCACGAGGTCCTGGACAGGGCTGGGGGCTTGGGGAATGCCGAGGCTAGCGTCGGAGGAGTTGGCAGCAATCACCGACCACGTGGATCCATGGTCGGCACTGAAGCTCACAACGTATGGGGCGCTCCCCTGCGTCTGCGGATCGAGCACCTGAATCTCCTGCCACACGTCCTGGCCGGCGCACGAGAGCCCGGTCCAGAAGGGGACGAAGTCGGCCGTCCCGACGGGTGACGAGTAGCGGCGCGTCCATGTCGTTCCGCCGTCGCTCGTGACGAGAACGTCCCCCGACTGGTCACTGACGTAGCCGGTCTGGGCAGAGCCGAAGCAGAGTGCCGACCCGGCGCTCTGGAGCCCGACGGGCGACCACGACGCCCCGCCGTCGGTCGAGTGCACCAGCTGGCCCGTGGTGGTGAGACCGTAGCCGACGCTCTGTGACACGAAGTCGACCGTGACCAGGGGGTGGTCGCTCGGCTCACCGACCTGGCGCCATGTGGAACCGCCGTCGACGGTCTGGGAGAGGGAGGTAACACCCACCACCCAGCCCACGTCGGGCGACAGGAGATCGAAACCCCAGATGCCACTCGCCGCACCATTGAAGATCTGATTCCAGGTCCTGCCGCCGTCCGTCGACGCGCTCACCCCGCCGCCCGGCCAGTCGAAGGAGGTACCCATCGGTCCCGCAGCCAGGTTGCCGTCGAGGTGCGGCGCTCCAGCCTGGCCTTCGAGACGCCAGCCGACCTGCGAAGTCACGAACTGTACGGCACTGCCTGGGCTGACGTCTGTCACGTAAGCGAGCCAGGGGTCGAGTCCCGGGGCTGGGGGCGCCGAGGGCGGCGGTTCTGAGGGTCGCGTTGGCAACGGAGATGGACCTGCCACAGGCGTGCCGAGGCGCGCGCACGCAGCCAGGACGCCCAACAGGGAAAGCAGGGCGAGCGACCGAACCCGGCGATGGAACGCGCCGGTCGAAGCCGCGCCGAGCCGTGGACCCGGTCTCGGTTTCATCAGACCGCCCATCTCGTGGGTTCGCCCTCCGGATGTGGGATGAGGAACGAGCCACGGCCTGCGCCCGGCCTGGCCTCGCTCGC
>JAJYJR010000674.1 GCA_021789355.1 Chloroflexota bacterium
GGCGACGCGGGCTGGGTCGTGGCCGGACTGGCAGCAGGTGCGGGCAGGGCGCTCCCGCACCCGGCGAGCACCACCGCCAGCACGCCGACGAGGAACCGGCGCCCCATCACCACCTCCGACGCGTGCAGCATTCGCCCGGTTCCCAGGCCCTGTCAAGAGGGGGGCGGCCTATCCGCCGTGCATCGCGTTCGGCAGCCGGACGGTGGCCTGGTAGACAGGGGGCGGGACGCGCTTCCGGCGCGCACCGGCGCGGTCGTCCGGGAGGACGGCTCGCGGCAGCCACTGTCCGTCATACGCGGGGGAAAACTCGTGGTCCCCAGCTCTGCTCGAGTGCTGACCGAGTGGGACCCCGGCGCTTGCGTCTCTCGTTCGCGATCAGGGAGCGGGGCGGGCGAGCTGGAAGCGATTGAAGTCGAGTTCCCCGTGGATCGAGTCGATGAATGCGTGGACCTGCGCCTCGCTGGCGGCGAGCCCGGGGCCGCGCAAGCACGCCGTGATGAACGCCCCGGACACCGCCGACCACTCCTCGGCCTCGCCGCCGATCCCGCTGCACCACGCGTCAGGCGGCGAGATCGTGCCGACCTGGGGAGGGATCATCTCGGCGAGGCCCATGTTGGGCGCGATCGTGACGAGCACCCCGCCGGCCGGAAGCGTGCGGACCGGCGGTGCGCAGGGGCCAGCCACGCCGTCCGGCGTGATCGTGGGACACGTCCCCACGGAGAGTCCGACGTTGGCGAGATACGCGAGCGGCACCGGCCGACCCGGGACCGCTGGCGGACCGGCCACAACCTGCCAGGCCGCTGGACGCGTCACCGTTAGCGGCCCGATCGGTCCGGTGACGAGGCCGGACCGAGTCGCTGTGGGGGTCGGGGAACCGAACGCCGCTCCGCACCCGCCGAGCACCGCAGCGGCGAGCACCAAGCTCACGGCTTGGCTGCGGACGCGGTGGGTGGGCATTGCGTTCTCCGTCTTCCTGCGACGCGCGCCCCAACTCACCGGTTCCCGCATTCAGGCGATCATGCTGCGCCACAAGCCGCGGTCAGTCCAGCCGTCGGTCTGGGAGTTATCCCCCGCGTATAACGGACAGTGGCCAGCGGCAGAGGACGCGGACAGCAGGCCCCACAGTCGCCGCGGCACGACGCAGATGGCGGCGTGCGCTGCATCGATCCGCTGGAGCCGCGCATCGGCCGGCCGCGAGCGCCCGAGTGGGAGCAGCGCGGGCGCGCAATCCGGCCGAGCAGGCCCACCCGGGCGACACGGGCTCGCCAGGCCGTGCGCCCCGACTGCGCCCGCGGCTTCCACTGGGTGCACGGTGGTGGGCGGGCGGCACGCGGGACCGCTGGACGCCGCGCTAGAGGTGCCAGCCTCGGTAGGACGCGTGGTGGAGCGCGCTCCGGCGGGACTGCGCGGACAGCTTCCCGTCGATGGTGCGGGCGGCATGCCATGAGCGGAGGGGACCGGGGCGGGGCGGCAGCTGGTGGCCACAGTCGGGGCACGCCTCACCCCACTCTCCGCGCTCGGACGCGCACGCAGGCGGCGCGGGCTGCGTTACCGGGGGGACGCTCGTCGGCATGGTGCGTCGGATTGTGCACCCTCTGGCCGGATGGCGCGGGAGGTCCATCGTGGAACCCGTGCACCGAACCCGAGGCCTGCGCCGGGTCCGCACGATACGGGCGGTCGAGCATCGGGGGCAGGACGGTCGACGGCCCCGCTCACACGCGTGCGCCGTCCGCCTACCGACGCTCCAGCGCGAGGCTGGCTCCGATGCCGATCAGCACGAGGCCGGAGAGCTGCTCCAGTCGCCGGCGCAGGCCGGTCTGCAGGAGGCGCTCTCGGGCCCCGTGGAGGAGTGTGATCAGCGCCACGTACCAGGCCGCGTCGACCGCCACCCAGCACACCCCGAGCAGCAGGATGGTGGGCAGCACGGGCGCCCCGGCGGGGACGAAGCCGGGCAGGAAGGCCAGGGCGAAGACGGCCGCCTTGGGGTTGGCGGCCTCGGTCAGCAACCCGATCCGGAAGGCCCCGATGCCCGCGGCGTCGGCGCCCGGAGGCTCGTGCCGCACGGCGCGGCCGCCCCGGCCGCGCAGCGACTGCATGCCCAGGGCGAGGAGGACGAGGGCGCCCCCGATCCGCAGCGCGGTGTAGGCGGCCTCCGACGCCGAAAGCAGGGCCGAGAGCCCACAGGCGGCGGCGATCGACCAGCCCAAGAGCCCCGTCTGGCTGCCCGCGATGGTGAGGAACGTCGCGCGTCGCCCCGCCCGCAGCACCTGGCGCAGCAGGAGCGCGGTGGTGGGCCCGGGCGCCACCGCGAGGAGGAATGAGGCGCCCAGGAAGGCGAGGAGGGTGGCGGCCATCGGCGGATCATAGCGGGGGTGGCCTGCCTCGCCCTCACCGCGCGCTGGCGGTCCAGCAGGTCAGCCAGGGCTGGTTCCACTCGGACGGGATCGAGCGCAGGGCGGAGATGCTCGCCACCCCGAGCACCGTTCCCTGGGCCACCGGCGTCGGGTCGGCGGCCTGCGTGTCCATGACTCCTTCGTCGAGGAGCGTCCAGGCCACGTCCATGCGCTCGATCCCGGTCGGCGTGGTGGTGGCCGTCCAGCGATACCAGTGCTCGGGAACCAGGGGTGCCTGCGCGAGCATGGTCGACACGCTCGCCGACTGCCCGTCGATGTCCGGCAGCACGAGTGCGAGGCGATCCCCCGCCAGCAGCACGCCGAAGCGATCCCAGAAGGAGGGCCCGGTCCACACCACGCCGGCACCGTCCCAGCCGATGCCCGTCCCGGGGAGCTCCGCGAGCTGCCGGGCATCCATGCTGCCCACCTGCAGGGCGGCCGCGAAGGTGTGCGGCAGGGCGCCGTCGAGCCAGGTCCACCCGGGCGCGCTCTCGGGGCGCGCGGAGGCCGGGGCGGCGGCGTCCTGGCCGCCCTGGTTCGGGGTCAGGCCGTGGGCTGGGCCGCCGCGCCGCTGCAGCCGCGCAGGGTGGCGTCGATGGAGGAGCACCAGGAGATGTGGTTGGCGACCACGACCTGCACCCGCCACTGCGAGCCGGTGGGCAGCGAGTCGGCCTGGTACGGATACCAGCCGCTCAGGAAGGTCGCGGTGCCGGGGTAGCCGGCATGCTCCGGGGTGCGCACCTCCATGAGGATGGTGGTGGTCGGGACATAGGCGGAGCGGAGCGCCGTCTGCATGTACGCGGGGGCATCGGCGTTGCCATACGGGTCCGCGTAGACGTCCTGCATGCTGTCGCCGGCGCTGCGCCCCAGCACCGCGGAGAGGTCCGCGTTCACGGCTGCCAGCACGCTGGCCGGCGAGGGCAGGGCGTGCGCGGTGAGCGGCGGGACCCAGGTCCAGTACCGCTGCTCGGGCACCGGGTGACAGGACGGCGCCGGGCCGGGATCGGCCGCGGTGGGGGTCCCCGGCGTGCACACCCGGTGGGCCGGGGTGTCGATCCAGTAGCCGACGGGCAGGCCGCCGAAGGACCCGCTGAGCCCAGGGATGCCGATCGTCGCGGCGGGGGCGGCGGGGGTGCTCGGCCGGGACGGCGCGGGGTGCGCGACGAGGACCGGGGGAACGATCACCAGCACGACCAGGACGGCCAGCGCGGCCAGCGCGGCCAGGGGCAGACGGAACGCGCGCATCGGGGTGCTCCTTCGCATCGCCGCCCTGCCAACCGCGGGCGGCACGCACGGACCGTGGGCACAACCGCGCGCATGTCAAGGACCGGCGCACCGCGGATCGTCCCGCGCGGCGCCCTACCGACCCGGCGTCGGCTGCAGCAGCGCG
>JAJYJR010000675.1 GCA_021789355.1 Chloroflexota bacterium
CATCGGTGCCGTTCTGTACACATACGCTCGGCGATACGGGGGATCGCCGAAGGCTCTGTGGGCCGGATGGCAGACACCACCGCGATGGACGCGCGTGATGTTCGGAGCAAAGAACGACCAGATCCTGCTGAACGACCTATTGATCGAAGTCGTCGGGATGATCTGGATGATTGTCGGTCTCGCTCTTGTGGTAAGTGGTTCGGGCCCAGGCTCATCGGCGTTTACGGCCGCGACTGGCTTTCTGCTTGCCGTGCTCCTGTTGGGCGGTCTGGCGGCGATCTCAGTCTGGGTTGCGCGAGAATTGTGGCACCGAACGTGAGGCCGCACGTTCGTTCTTCAGTCAATGGTCCGCTCCAGATACAGGCGGCGGCCAGCCGAAACGACCGGCTCCTCCTTCTGGCGGGGGTCTGCCGCGACGCGCCCCACGCACGGAGTCAGGGGCTCAGGCGAGGCTCCCTTTCGGCGCGCGGTCGGGCCATGGCCGCTCGGCACGACGCTTGTGGAAGTAGTCAGGGTTCTTGTCACGCCAACGCTTCGCCGCCGCGTTCTGTGGCGCGTGCTTGGCCCGGCACCCGGGGCAATAGGCGCGCGGCGGTTCTGCAAACCTTCCGGAGGGCAGGCGGCGGTGCGGTACGAACGGCTGGCCGCAGGCTGAGCACATTGCGATGCCGGCCTGTCCGGCGATCGCGAGGAGCAGCTGCAGCACCAGCCCGCCGAACAGGGTGCTGACGCCCAAGGCCATCGTCGGGTCATCGCCCTGACCCGATCTGCCCCAGGCGATCGCGGGCCGCACGGCCCCGATCGCCAGCCAGGTCCCGATCACTGCGGCGAGCGCCTCGCGCTGGCCGTTGAGCGTGGTTGGATCGACGGGGATCCAGGGCACGAGAGCGGAGCCGGGGAGGTCCGGCATGGCGATCGATGGAGTGATCTCGTCGGGCTCCTCATCAGGACCGAGCGGCAACTCGACGATGCCCCGCAGGGGCTCCCAGGCAGCTCGTTCCACCGGCCGGTCGCTCCGCAGGTTGGCCGCGATGGTGTACGCGGCGTGGATCTCCCGCAGCACTCGGCGCCACAGACCGAGCGGCTCGCGGACTGCGCCTCTCGGTCCTCTACGCGGCGCTTGATCGCAGCCCGGTGATGACGCGAACCCACCTCGACGCCGCGCTCGCGGTGTGGCGCTACGCGGCCGCCTCGGCGCGCTGGATCTTCGGCGACGCGATCGGCGACCCGCTCGCCGACGAGATCCTCGCCGCGCTCCGCAACGCCCCCGACGGCCTGGATCGGACCGCGATCCGCGATCTGTTCGGCCGTCATCAGTCGCGCGAGCGCCTCGACAGCGTGCTTGGGCGGCTGCTGCGCGACGGGCTCGTCGCCCGGCGCGATGAGCGCTCGGGCGGTCGACCGCGGCAGGTTTGGTCGCTTCGGTCGCTTCTGTCGCCATTGAGCGTCGATGACGACCCGCAGGCCGATGCCTGGGCCGAGGCGCCGACACCCGATGCGCGCGGCGAGGAGGAGACCACGTGGACAGCCTGACGCTGCTGCGCGAGGCGCGCCGCGCCGGGCTCGCCGTGGCCGAGAACGGCGGCCGTTTGGTGGTGCGCGGACCCCGCCGTCTGGAGCCCGTGGCGCGCGAGCTGCTCGCCCACAAGGCCGGCGTGCTGGACGCCCTGGCCGCGGAACGGACGGCGCTCGACCCGCGCATGGCCGCGATGCTCGCGCAGATCCCGCCTGCCGGGGCGATCCCCCTCCTCCCCGCCCGGCCCTCCTCGCACGCCGGACCGAGAGCCTGCTGTTCGTGTGGGGAGCCGGTCGCGGAGGCGGAGCGCTATCGGTGCCGACCCTGCGTCGACGCCGCCGTCCGCGTCCTGGAGAGGCTGCCATGACCGGCGTCGCGAAGCGTGCGACCGGGCGCGTGCGCCTGTACCGGATGCCCGCCGGGCAGGCCCTGGCGGCGCTCCCGGCGGCCTCGGTGAGCGTGCGCATCACCGATCCGCCGTACACGAGCGTGGGGCGCCGCTCCGGGGGCGGCCACCTGCCGGCGGGTGAGGAGGCGGCCATGAAGCGGCAACTTGGAATCGTGGCAAGCGCACTCGTCATAGCTGCAGCAGCGGTCTCCGCCTCGGGCGGTGGACGGACCGTAGCCACCGACCCGGCGGGCGGGCGCTACGTCTTCATCGACGCCACGCGCGCGAGCGAGTTCCTCGTCGACCTCGACCCGTCATCGGCTACGTACGGCTCGTTCGCATTGGCGGAGCCGGGAGTGGGCCTCTTCCGAAGCGCCAGGGCCGCCAGCGTGGTCCAGCAGAACGATCACTCCGTGGTGCTGCAGTATCAGGGGGCCGCGAACCTCGATACGGCGGCCTCCATCGATCTTGAGTTCGGGATGATCGAGGGATCGGGAGTTACCCAGCCCACATCGGTGACGATGCAGGCCCAGGTGAACCCCGACCGCGTGACCGCCAGTGTGACCTTGTGGTATGGAGACCAGACGTGCAGGCTCGTCTCTCGCACGCCGCCTTCGGCGCCGTCGACGACGCTTACCACGATCCTGACCGACCTGCAGAACCAGGACTGGTCAGGGCTCTACGATCTCGCGTACAGCGGCCTGCGTGGTTCAATCTCCCGTGCTGACTTCGTCGCCCAGAACACGGCCGCGTGGGCGGCGCACGGCACCATCACGACCATCTCCATCGTCACGCCGGCGCAGACGACGCTCACCCAGGCGGGGTTCTCCACCGCTCTCGCGACCGTCGACCTGACGCTGACCAATGGCGGCACATTGTCAACCGTTCGCGCCACTGTGAGCATGATCGCGGAGCCCGACGGCTGGAAGTACATCAGCATCGATCCCGCACAATGAGAGTGGTCCGTTTCGTGCCCGTCGCCGTCGTCATCGCCTTCGCTCTGGCGGCGTGCGGCGGGCCGAGCGGCAGTCGGCTGGCGGCGCTGCAGTCGATGCCCGAGAACACCCTCGCCTACCCCGCCGCATCGATCCTCCGTACGGTGTCCGTGGATGCGACGCAGACCATCGAAGGTGCCATCCCTGCAATCTCGGGTCACACCTTCGGCTCCGAGGCATCCGAGGCCGAGGTCGTCGCGTTCTACCAACGGCAGCTGGCAGAACGCGGCTGGCTGCCAACCTCCTTTGATGCCCAGCGGTCGACGATCGAGACCGCGGCGTATGCCTGGCAGAAGGACGCTGCCGTGCTCCGGCTAGCCATCCTCGAACGGGGGGCGGACCCGCGTCTGCCCTCGGCGTCCGACCAGGCGAAGTTCCGGACGATCTATCGCATCGACTTGATAGACCATCCCGCCGCCAGCCCGGGAAGCTAGCTCGACGCTTTCCTCCCGGCACGCCTCCTGGGGCCATCACGGCCCCTCGCTCCGCGCCCACCCACCCAGACCGCGATGAGCGAATCCGTGATGAACGGGGCCGGGCAATCACAGCTGCCGTCACTGTGATCCCTACATCGTCGCGAACGGCTTCCTGCCGGCGATCGAGAATGACCGGCGGATTCAGGGGGCCGACGCAACAATCGCCGCCAGCATAGCGGCAGGGGTCTGGTAGTCGAGCGTCTTGCGAGGCCGGGTGTTGAGTCTCGCGGCGACGGCGTCGAGATCGGCCTGGCTGTAGCTCGACAGGTCGGTGTACTTGGGGAAGTACTGGCGCAGGAGGCCGTTCGTGTTCTCGTTCGTGCCCCGCTGCCAGGGACTGCGCGGGTCGCAGAAGTAGACCGCCACGTCGGTGGCGATGGTGAACCGCCGGTGGGCGGCGAACT
>JAJYJR010000676.1 GCA_021789355.1 Chloroflexota bacterium
GACGAGGAGCCGCGCGGCCCGGACGATCCGGCCGGCGGCGGACGTCTCGATCGCGGCGGCCACCCCGCCGCGATCGCTCGCCACGCGCTCAACGCGCGCGCCGGTGACGACTTCGATCCCCTCCGATCGGAAGGTCTCGCCGAGCGTCTCGCCGAGCGCAGGCTCGTAGCCGCGCAGCAGCGCGGAGCGGGCGACGATCGTCACGCGGCTGCCGAGCCGGGCAAGCAGCTGGGCCAGCTCGACGGCCACGTAGCCGCCGCCGAGGACCACGAGCGACTCGGGCAGCTCGGTGAGCCGCCCGGCCTCGTCGGCGTCGAGGAGGTCGCTCGTCAGGTACGGCACGCCCTCCAGCCCGGGGATGGCCGGGATCGTCGGGCTGCTGCCGGTCGCGATCAGGATTCGGTCGGCCTCGACGCCCCGCCCGTCGATGCGAACCGTGTGTGGGCCGGTGAGCCGCGCGTCGCCGGTCAGGACCTCGACGCTGATGCCCTCGGCGACCGAGGCGTACTTCTTGGCCCGGTACGCGCGTACGACGTCGTCCTTCTGGCGAACGAGCGTTCCGAAGTCGACGTCGACCGTTGTCGGGGCCAGGCCGTCGTAGCGGGGGTGGGCGGCATCCCACACGATGCGGGCCGCCTCGATGAGGTTCTTCGAGGGTAGGCAGCCACGGTTGACGCAGGTCCCGCCAAGCGTCCGCCGCTCGACCATGGCGACTCGCGCCCCGAGGTCATTGGCCTTGATGGCGGCGGCAAAGGCGGTCGAGCCGGAGCCGAGGATGAGCAGGTCGTAGGGCTCAGGCATCGGCGGACCGCCGGCGGCGCTCGAAGGCGTTGTACTGGCCGCTCGCGCGAACAGCCTTCGCAAGCGCCGCGCCCTCGACGTCGGCCTGGGCCCGCACGACCGCGCTGCGCGTGGCGAGCTCGACCGTGGCGTGCTCCACGCCCGGCACGGATTCGAGCGCCTCGGCGACATGGACGACGCAGTCGTCGCAGGTCATCCCGCCGATCCCGAGGTCGACGTATACGAGGGGTTCCTGGCTGGTCATGGTCTCTGTGCTCCTTCTCGATCGGCCGCGACTCCCGCGACGGCTCGATCTCGGCCGCAGCCTAGACCATCGAGTACGCTCGAATGTCAAGGGGTATCCTGTGACCATGCGTATCGGAGAGCTCGCGCGCCGGAGCGGCGTCCCATCGACCACCCTGCGCTACTACGAGCAGGCCGGCCTGCTCGCGCCGCCGCGGCGCACCGAGTCCGGCTACCGCGCCTATGACGCCGAGGCCCTGCGCCGGCTGGGGTTCATCCGGGCCGCCCAGGCGGTCGGGCTGACGCTCGCCGAGATCCGCGAGGTCATCGCGATCCGGGATGGCGGTCGCCCGCCCTGTCAGCATGTCCGGGAGCTCGTCGATCGGCGGCGGGCCGAGGTCCGTGGCCGGATCGCCGAGCTGCGTCGCCTCGAGGAGGACCTCGCGCGCGTCGGTCGGGCGGCGGCGGCCCTCGATCCGGCCGAGTGTGACCCGTCAGGAATCTGCGAGGCCATCCCGTTTCGGGCGTCCCGACGGGCGACCGCCGTCCACGGGAGCAACTGAGCTGCGGCATGGTCGCGACTGCGCCCGCCGTTCGATGGCCAGGCGCCCGCCGCTGATCGGCCGGTCGAGTGCGCACCGACGAGCGTCGCCTCCTCCGGTCAGGCTCCGCTCCTCGTTCCGGCGTCCACCCTCGTCACATTGACCCGACCGCGTCGCTTCTGCGGTCGCATCGCGCGCGCGTGCAGGCCCGCCTCCGCGGCCCGTACGGTCCGCGAATGCAGGCGCTCCGCGAGGGGTCCCGGGCACGCTCGAACGTGGGGGTACGCGCTCCAGTGTCACGCCCTTCGCGTGCCGAGGACGCGGAACAGGTGGTGCCCGTCGGCGGGCATGTCGAGGTAGAGACCGCGGTGGAGGACGTCATCGCCGTCACGCTCGTAGCGCGCCTCGCCGAGCAGGTCGTCGAAGACGATCGTCCGGCCCGCGAAACGCGGGGCGACGATCGGCAGGAAGCAGCGCCCCCGTTCCGCTCCGAGGTTCGCGACGGCAAGGCGCATCGAGCCGCCGGCGGCGACCCACAGCCAGGCCACGATCGCCTCGTGGCTGGCATCGCCCGACCACGTCGCGCGCGGCTCCAGGCGGATCGGTGCGCCGCGTCGAAACGCCGTACCGCTGAGCGCCTCGAGCAGGCCGCGATAGAAGCCTGCCAGTGACGGGTCCGGCTCCTCGATCGGACGGCGCCCCAGCTCGACCGGCACCCGCAGCCGGGCGCCCTCGAGCTGGCCATCGTGGAGAAGCAGCATGCCCGGCACGGTCGCCGTGACGAGGGCGGCCGAACGCAGCCGCGCCGGCGCCAAGGCCGCGGCTGCTCTTGGCTCGTCCTGGTTCTCGAGGAAGCGCACGGAGTGACGCTGGTAGTCGGGGTCGGCGCGCAGGTGGGCGGCCACGGCACGCCCGTCACCCGCCCGCAGGCGATCGAGCAGGGTCTTGTCGTACGTGTAGTCAAAGCCGAGACGCTGGAGGCGGTACTCGAGGCCCCAGTACGCCTCGGCGATCATGACGAACCCCGGATACGCGTCGCGCACGGCACGGATCGCGTGCCACCAGAACTCGCCCGCCGGCGCCTCGCCGTCGCGAGGCGGTCGAGCGCGCTCGCCCCAGGTGGCGCGGAAGACGTCGTCGAGCAGGAGCATGGCCATGTCGGCCCGCACCCCGTCGCAGCGACTCGCGATCGCCCGGAGGGTGCCCGTGATCGCCTCGCGCAGCTCCGGCACCCGGTAGTCGAGCTGGGCCGTGTCGGGCCAGGCCGGGAAGTACGGGTCCCGACCGTGGGCGATGACGCGACCAGGGGCCCCCGAGCGAATACGGAACCAGTCGGCGGGCTCGGCCTCCGCCCGCGCGCCTTCCCCCTGCACATACCAGTCGGGATGGACCCGCAGCCAGGGGTGGTCGAGGCCGGTGTGGTTGGGCACGAAGTCGAGCACCAGCCCAACGCCGTCCCGGGCAAGCCGGGCGCGGAGCCGCGCCAGGCCGTCTTCGCCGCCCAGCCTGGGCGCGACCTCGTAGTCGGCGATGGCGAACGGGGAGCCCGCCACGTCGACCGGCGAGAAGTCGGCAAGCACGGCGCGGGCCTCGTGCTCGATCTCCGGGCGCGCCCGGGCCACACTCCGAGAGCGCGGACCCGTCCGCCACACGCCGATCAGCCACACGAGGTCGCAGCCAGTCCCCGTGAGCGCGGCGACGGCCTCGTCGGGCACATCGCCAAGTCGCACCCGACGCCCGTGCTCGCGGGAGAGACGATCGAGCCACGCGCGCACGTCGAGTGCGTACAGGATCGGATGGGCGGTCGCCACGACGCGCAGCGGACGTCGCATCGCGCAGTCCCTGGATCGGCGTGGGACGCGGCGGGGAGGACCATGGCAGCGGGCGCGACCGCAGACGCCGGGCTCCGGCTCGGCCGGTGCAGCTCGTCGATGAGGTTCGCGATGAGCGCTGTCCAGCCGGTCTGGTGGGACGCGCCGAGGCCCGCTCCCGTCTCGCCGTGGAAGTATTCGTAGAAGAGGAGGCGCTCGGAGAAGGCGGGATGCTCGCGCCAGCGCGGGTCGCCCCCCATCGCCGCGCGCAGACCTGCCGGGCCGGGCTGGTAGAGCGACACGAGACGACGTTGACCCACGAGCCGACGAAGTAGCGCTGCCGCTCGGGGAGGAGATGATCGATCCGCAGATGGCGCTCGAGGGCCCGCCGGGCCGCGAGCA
>JAJYJR010000677.1 GCA_021789355.1 Chloroflexota bacterium
GGCGCGTGCCGCCGTCGCACGCCGGCGGTCAGATCTCGCCCAGGTAGGCCTTCCGAACCGTCTCGTTCTGGCGCAGCTCGGCAGCCGGTCCCGCCAGGACCACGTGCCCGGTCTGCAGCACGTACCCACGATTGGCCACATTGAGCGCCTGGAGCGCGTTCTGCTCGACCAGCAGGATCGTGGTGCCCTGCGCGTTGATCTCCCGGATGATGGCGAAGATCTGCTGCACCAGGATGGGGGAGAGGCCCAGCGAGGGCTCGTCCAGCAGCAACACGTGGGGGCGGCACATCAGGGCGCGCGCGATCGCGAGCATCTGCTGCTCGCCACCGGACAGCGTCCCGCCGTTCTGCCTGGCGCGCTCGCGGAGCCGCGGGAACAGCGTGAAGACACGGTCTACGTCCTCGGCCACCTCCGTGGCGCTCCTGGTGTATCCACCCATCTGGAGGTTCTCGAGGACCGTCAGTCGGGAGAAGATCCGGCGACCCTCGGGGGCCTGCCCGATCCCCGCCCGGACCAGCTCGTGCGCCGGCACGTGGGTGATGTCGCGACCGTCGAAGACGACCTTGCCCTGCCGGGGGTGCAGCAGGCCGTTGATCGTCTTGAGGGTCGTGGTCTTCCCGGCGCCGTTCGCGCCGATCAGCGTGACGATCTCGTCGCGGTGCACCTCGAGCGAGATGCCCTGCAACGCGTGGATGTGCCCGTAGTACGTGTGAACGTCCTGCAGCTGGAGGAGGGGCTGGCCGCCGTTCGCCGGCGCGCTCGTGACGTGCGCGGCCTGGACCATCGTCTCGCTCATTCAGCCGGTGCTCCAAGATAGGCCTCGATGACGCGCGGGTCGTGACGTACCTCGTCGGGCGTGCCCTCGGAGATCCGTTCGCCGTGATCGAGGACCGTGACCCGGTCGCTGATCCCCATCACCACGCGCATGTCGTGCTCGATGAGGAGGATCGTCAGTCCCAGGTCCCGTCGCAGGCGCGCGATCAGGGCAGTCAGCTCGGCCGTTTCCCGGGGGTTCATGCCTGCCGTCGGCTCGTCGAGCAGCAGCAGCGCGGGCTCGCTGGCCAGGGCACGTGCCATCTCCAGGCGGCGCTGGTCACCGTACGGCAGGTTTCGGGCCACGTCGTCGTCTCGACCGGCGAGGCCGACCAGCGCGAGCAGCTCAGAGGCCCGCGCCCGGGCGCGCGCCTCCTCGGAGCGGTTGCGGGGCGTGGCCAGAAACGCGTCGAGCGGGGTCGCCTTGAGGCGCGTGTGCATTCCCACCAGGACGTTTTCCGATGCCGTCATGTTCTGGAACAGCCGGATGTTCTGGAACGTCCTCCCCAGGCCGATGCGAGCCATGTCGTTGGGGCGCGCGCTGCGGAAGATGCCCGTCCAATCCAGCAGCCGCTGGTACAGCTCGGTCCGGATGGTCGCCATCAGCATCATCGCGATCAGGAGCCCCAGGGCGACCACACCGGTCAACAGGCCCACGCGTTCCGAGTGGATGCTGAAGGCGTAGCCGAGCCCGATGACGGCCGCGACCAGGGAGGGAGCGAACCAGAGGATCGGTTCCAGCCAGCCGCGATGGGGACGCGCGATGACCTGCTGCCCCAGAAACTCCACGTGGCCGCTCGTCGGCTCGAAGATGCCGGCCACCACGTTGAAGAAGGTGGTCTTCCCGGCGCCGTTCGGTCCGATCAGGCTCACGATGGCGCCCCTGGGGATGTCGAAGTCCACCTCGCGCACGGCCACCAGGCCGCCGAACTGCTTGGTGATTCCCCGGGCGCGGAGCAGGAACCCCTCGTCCTGGAGTACGGCGTCGATCGCGCTGCTCATCAGGCCTGCCCGCCCGTCGTTTCGGCCGCAGCGGGCCCCTCGGGTGTCTCCTCGGCAGCGTGCAGCTCACGTCTCCGCCGGCTGCTGGGGAAGAGGCCTTCGGGCCGCAGCAGCATCATGCCCACCAGGGCAAGGCCATAGAGCAGGTACTGGTACTGCAGGAAGTCGATCCCGGAGAGTGGGGTCCCGGCCAGGACCGTGTTCAGCTCCTTCAGGATCACCGTCTGGATGATGAACACGATGAACGCGCCGGCACCGACCCCCCAGATGTTGCCCATGCCACCCAGCACGACCATGGCCAGGACCGTGAACGACACGGTGAAGCCGAACTGGTCCGGGCTGACGAACGAGAGCTTGGCCGCGACGAACGCGCCGCCCAGGCCGGCCGTCGAGGCGCCCAGCGCGAACGCGAGCAGCTTGGTCGAGACCGTGTTCACGCCGTTGCTCGCCGCGGCCAGCTCATCCTCCCGGATGGCCATCCAGGCCCGGCCAAGGCGCGAGTCCTGCAGCCTGAAGATGGCGATGATCGCAAACGTCACGATCACCGTCATGGTGAGGTAGAAGGGCCACGGATTCGTGAATTCGAAGTTGTAGCCCAGGATGGACGGCAGGTAGACGCCGCTGATGCCGTTGGTGCCCTTGGTGTAGTGATCGGCGTTGAGGAACACGGTCGGCACGATCTCGCCGAACCCGAGGGTGACGATGGCCAGGTAGTCGCCGCGGAGGCGGAGCGTCGGTGCGCCGAGCAGGAGCCCGAACGTGGCCGCCACGATCGCGCCCACCACCAGCATGATCCAGAAGGGGAAGTCATTGCCCGAGAAGGGCGAAGCCCCGAACGCATAGGTGTAGGCACCGATCGCGAAGAAGGCGGCGTAGCCGAGGTCGAGGAGCCCGGCCAGGCCCACCACGATGTTCAGCCCGAGCGCCAGCAGGACGAACACACCGGCGTCTGCGAAGCTGTTGACCCAGACCGTCTGCGGGTTGAAGCCGCTGAATGGGGGCACCGTGGCGATGACCGGCAGGAGCGCCGTGACCAGTGCCATGGTCACGATCGAGGAGATCGACCGGTGCGCGGCCGACGCTGCTCGCAGCCGTCCCGGCGCTGCTCGCAGCCGTCCCCACAGGGACGCGCCCCGGGTGGACTCCGCAGGGCCGGTCATGCCCGTTCTCCGACCTGCTGCCCGAGCAGGCCAGTGGGCCGGAAGACGAGCACCAGCACGAGGATGCCGAAGACGAACACCTCGAACCAGCGCGAGTAGCCGAACTGCGCCGCTGCCACGTACACGAAGCCGATGAAGAACCCGCCCAGCGCCGCGCCGGTGGTGTTGCCGATCCCGCCCAGCACCGCCGCGGTGAAGGCGAACAGCCCAGCGTAGAACCCCTGATTGAACACGGCGTAGCCGAAGTAGAGGGCCCACACGATCCCGCCCGCGCCCGCCAGGGCGGAGCCGATGAAGAACGTGATGGCGATCGTGAGGTTGATGTCGACGCCCATGAGTTGCGCCGCCTCGCGGTCCTGCGCGGTGGAGCGCATGGCGCGACCGAGCCGGGTGCGTCCGACGAACAGCTGCAACGCGATCATCAGCACGACGGCGACCAGCACGATGAAGACATTGAGGTAGCCGATCGACGCGCCGGCGACCGAGAAACGGGCGTTCAGCGTGAAGATCTGCGGTGAGTTCACCGGCGAGGGGCCGAAGAACGCCTGCATGATGTTCTCCAGGATGAACGACATGCCGATCGCGGTGATCAGGGGAGCCAGCCGGGGGGCGTTCCGCAGGGGTCGGTAGGCGACCCGCTCGATCACCACGCCGACTATGCCCAGGATCCCCATCGTGAGCAGGAACAGGGCGACGAGCACGAACGCGAGCTCGATCGGGTTGTTGATCGCCCCGTTGAACCCGGCGAGAGTGAGCAGCCAGAGCGCGACGAAGGCCCCCAGCCCGAAGACGTCGCCGTG
>JAJYJR010000678.1 GCA_021789355.1 Chloroflexota bacterium
CGCGTCGGCCAGCTGGTTCAGCGTCATGCCGGCCGCCCGGTAGACCACCACGGCGAGCCCGGCGGCCTTGTTCCGCGGATCCGGCAGCGCGGCCCCGGCGAACTGCAGCTCATGGATCCCGTCCTTCGCCAGCGATCCCAGCGTCTGTTCGGAGCAGTAGCGGCCGCTCCGCAGGTTCGTCGTCGTCTGCCCGCCGACCCGGGTTGGGAGGAGCCGCTCGAGATCGGGATAGAAACCCGGGGCGCTCTGCTCGTCGGCGCCGTTGCACGGCCCGGACGGGTTGGGGCTCGCGCTGGCCGAGCAGGCGGTGACGAGCGGGAGACCGAGCAGGACGGCCACAACCAGGGTGATCACGCGAGGGGAACGTGTCGGCACGGGCGCGATTCTCGCATCCGTCTGCACTTCGCGCTCGTGCCAGGCCCCTTCTTCCGACACATGCCGCGTGGTCCGCGTCCGCCCCGTCGAGCAACGTAGTCGCCAGGACCGCCGTCTGCCTTCTTCCGACACATGCCGCGTGGTCCGCGTCCGCCCCGACCCGGGACACTCGTGACGTGGCTCGTGACCGCGGCGCTGGTCGCCGCGTGCGGGGCGTCCACGACCGGTCTGTCCCCCGGGACCCCGTCGCAGGCCGGCGGCCCCGCGGCGTCGGCGGGTGTGCCGGCCGCGGCGTCGGCGGGTGTGCCGGCGCCGCCCCCCTGGACCGTGCCAGCCGGCCAGATCGCCCTCATCCGCAACGCCGGCCTGACCCCGCTGTCCGCGGAAGGGACCGCGCAGCACACGCACTCGGAACTGCAGGTCTGGTACCAGGGACAGCGGGTCACGGTGCCGGCCCAGGTGGGCATCGACACCACGACCCAGCAACTCTCGCCGATCCACACGCACGACCGGACCGGCATCATCCACGTCGAGAGCCCGACCCCCGGAACGTTCCTCCTGGGGCAGTTCTTCATCGAATGGGGCGTCTCGCTCGCGGGCGCGCGGGCGTGGGTGAATGGCAAGCCTGCCGCCGAACCGGCCGGCATCGTCCTGCGCGACCACCAGATGATCGTGGTCGCGTGGGGCCCGCCGCCGTCGCCGATCCCCGCGTCCTACACCGAGGGGTACTACCCGGGCGAAGTGCCGCCCGACGTGGCGCCGGGCATCACGCTGGCCGGCCTTCCACAGGGCTTTCCCGAGCCGACCCTGTCGACCCGTACCAACGGCGACGTCGCGTACCTGGATTCACTCAGCGACCAGGGGGCGCAGCGGGAACAGCCGCTGGTGGCCGGCAGACTCCACGTGTTCGAGGTCAAGACGTCCCAGCCGCAACAGGGCGGCACGGTCGACGTGATTCTCTGGGGCTTCGACTCGCAGGCGTCGGCGCAGGACTACCTGGCCCGTTCCGGGCTCTTCGTCCCCGGCACCCCATAGGCCGTCCCGTACGTGGCGGACGGGGCGCAGCTCGTCTTCGGCCCGGACCCCAACCAGTCGGACGGCTCCACCCTGGGACAGGTGGCGTGGGTTCACGGCGCCTGGGCGATCGTGGTGCTCGAGGCGACGACGCCCGGGGCGGTCGACCGGAGCGGGCTGATTCGTCTTGCGGCGACGGTCCAGCAGGAGGCGACCGGAGTCCAGGTTCCGTAAAGCGGCGCATCCACGACACGGACGCGCCGCGGTCACGCGGGCGCACCCACGCCGCGGTCACGTGGGCGCACCACCCGCCGCGATCACGCGGGCGCACCACCCGCCGCGATCACGCGGGCGCATCCACGACACGGACGCGCCGCGGTCACGCGGGCGCACCACCCGCCGCCATCGCGCGGCCCAGCGGGCGTCCCCGCTCGTGCTACAGTCGCTCCCATGGACGAGGCCTGGCGCGCGGCCCGGGAGCGCTGGGAGCGCGGGCGGCTCGAGCCCACCCTGGGGCGCAATCCCGAACGGCGTTCCCGTTTCCGGACGCTCGGCGACGTCGAGGTACGCCGCCTGTACACACCGCTCGACCTTGACGCACGGGATCCCCTGCAGACCGTCGGGTTCCCCGGTGAGCCACCGTTCACCCGCGGCATCCACGTGACCGGGTATCGGGGCCGGCTGTGGACCATGCGGATGTTCGCCGGGTTCGGGTCGGCCGAGGACACCAACGCCCGGTTCCACCAGCTGCTCGACGCCGGCCAGACCGGCCTCTCGATCGCGTACGACATGCCCACCCTGTACGGCTACGACACCGACGATCCGCAGGCGGAGGGCGAGTTCGGCACCTGCGGCGTCGCGGTCAGCTCGCTGGCGGACATGGAGATCCTGCTCGACGGCATCCCGCTCGACCGGATCTCGACGTCGATGACTATCAACGCTCCGGCCGCGCCCATCTGGGCCATGTACATCGCGGCCGCCGAGCGACGCGGCTTCCCCCGGGCGATCCTCGAGGGGACCACGCAGAACGACATCCTGAAGGAGTACATCGCCCAGAAGGAGTTCCTGTTCCCCGTCGAGCCCTCGATGCGCCTGGTCACCGACACCATCGAGTTCGGGACCCGCGAGCTTCCGAAGTGGAACACGATCTCGATCAGCGGCTACCACATCCGCGAGGCGGGGGCCACGGCCGTCCAGGAGCTGGCCTTCACGATCGCCGATGGTGCGGCCTACGTGGAGGAGGCGCTCCGCCGCGGCCTGCGGGTGGACCAGTTCGCGCCGCGGCTGAGCTTCTTCTTCAACGCCCACTCGGACTTCTTCGAGGAGATCGCCAAGTACCGTGCCGGTCGCCGGATCTGGTACCGGCTGATGACCGAGCGCTGGCACGCCGAGAACGAGCGGTCGACCTGGATGCGCTTCCACGCGCAGACGGCCGGGGTCTCGCTCACCGCGCAGCAGCCACTCAACAACCTGACGAGAGTGGCCGTCCAGGCGCTGTCGGCGGTCCTCGGCGGCGCGCAGTCACTGCACACCGACGCCTACGACGAGGCGTGGGCGGTCCCGTCGGCCGACGCGGCGCTGCTCGCGCTGCGCCAGCAGCAGGTGATCGCGGCGGAGACGGGCATCGCGAGCACGGTGGACCCGTTGGGCGGCTCCTGGTTCGTGGAATCGCTCACCGACGAGGTCGAGCGCCAGGCGTGGCGATATCTCGAGGAGATCGATGCCCTCGGCGGGATGCCCGCGGCAATCGAGGCCGGGTTCCCGCAGCGCGAGATCGCGGACGCCGCGTACCGCTACCAGCAGGAGTTCGACGCGGGCGAGCGCCGGGTGATCGGCGTGAACGCGCATGCCGACCCCGACGAGCAGCTGACGATCCCGCTGCTCGAGGTCAGCGAGGAGAGCAGGCAGCGGCACCTGGCGCGCCTGGCGCGGGTGCGGCGGGAACGCGACCCGCGCGGCGTGGAGTCCGCGCTCGCCCGGCTGCGCGAGGTGGCGTCGCGTCCCGGCGCGACCGGCACGAACGTCATGCCCGCGCTGGTCGAATGCGCCAACGCCTACGCGACCCTCGGCGAGATGTGCGGCGTATTCAGGGCCTGCTACGGCGAGTACCGCGAGGCGGTCGCGGTCTGAGTACGGGCCTGCGCTCCTTGTTCCGCGCCGCGCGTGACACTCGTCATCCGGCGCGTAGACTCGCAGCCTGGAGGTGGAGATGGCCGGCAGCGACGAGCTCGCGGCACGGATCGAGCAGGCGGCCGCCGCGATCGAGGGCGTGCAGCGACGGGCGGAATCCACGGGCGTCCGCTACGCGGTGGCGGGCGTGGCGTTCGCGTTCGTGTCCGGCGACCGTGCGGTCCTCCGGCTCCGGCCGGACATCGCCGAGGCCG
>JAJYJR010000679.1 GCA_021789355.1 Chloroflexota bacterium
CCCCACTGAGCGTGAGCATGGAGGATCGCCCCCCTGCTTCGGCTGGCACGCAACGACGGTGCCGGTCACCTCGCGAGCCTTCCGAATCGGCGGACCCCTATGGGTGACGCCGGGTCGGGCAACTCCTGCATCAGCTCGTCATAGGCGCTCGACGATGGTCCGCGCCTCGATCGCCCTGACGATCGTCGGTTCGGCATCCGGCCCGCGAACCCGAGCACGACCGCTGCGACCGCGAACCGTGCGATCCAGTCGACGTTCGTTGGCGCTGGCCCCAGCCAGTCGTGCATGCTGGCGTGGCGCGTCCGTTGGGGCATCTCGCCGTCCCGGGGCGGTACGAGCACGGTCGTGCTCGATCACCTGTTGCGAGTCGCGAGAGATCGGATATCATTGCTTACATGCAACAGGAGCTGCAATCCAAACTTGTCAGTCGCCACGTCCCTCGGTGGGTCTCGCGCGCCGTCGCCGACTTCGAGATCTTCGGTCGCGACGTCGTGTCGACGAACGATGTGGCAGACGCGCTCGGCGTCGCCATCGGTTCGCGGCGGCTGAGGAACACGATCCATGAGCTCGTCAAGCTCGGCTGGCTCCGTCCGCTTCCGGCGCGCGGCACGTACGAGTTCCTCGGTGCGCACGGAGGCCCATTCCCGTCGGGCGACCCCCTGATCGAGGCACGAGCGGTGCGCTCCAGACGATCGGACTTCCGGCTGGCGGTGGTGGGAACTGGCGCCGCCTTCCTGCGCGGATTCGCTGAACGCGCGCCCGACCGGTACGCGGTCGCCATTGATCGCGACCAGGGCGGGTCCGTCGCCCTCGCCGCCGCGTACCACGTGATCAAGACCACGGGCGGTCGCCTGGCTGGCATCCCCGACCTGCGCGACGTCCCCGTGTCGGATGCTGCGCACCTGCTGGCCGACGCCGCGCTGTGGCCGTCTGCGTGCGGCGACCTGCGCGACGCTGCTCATTGGCTGCGTCGGGCCCTCGAGGTGACGGTACCAGAGGAGTCGGCGACCACGGCGCGCCGCGTCGGCCATGCGGCCGCAGCCCGGATGGCGTACCTCGCGGCCCGATTCGACGCGCCCCGCGTCGCCACCGCGATCGCCGAGACACTCCCCGGGCGCGCCCGGACCCGGATCGGGAGCGCCGGCGAGCCGCTGGTGGCACGTGATGTCATCCTCGGCGTCGATGATCGGCTCGGAGTCGCGACGCGATGATCCCCCTTGCCGCGATCAACCAGCTCGCCGCCGTCTACCGCGGACGGGGCAGGAACGAGGCGTACCTGGAGTTCGCCCAGGAGCACTTCCTCGACTGGCTTCGGCAGGAGCGGCTCTTCGAGGACGAGACCATCGTTCTCAAGGGCGGGACCGCGATCCGGAAGTTCGTCCTCGGCAACGACGGGCGCTTCTCGACCGACCTCGACTTCGCCGTCGCCGACCCCGTCTACGCCGATCACATCCTCGAGCGCCTTGAGCAACGGGTTGCCCACGAGGGTGTGACGTTCGTCCTCGACAAGTACGACGCGGGAGCGCGCAAGGGCACCTGGCATGCGGAGACGGCCGAGCATGGCTCGTCGCTGCCCGCGAGCCTCGACTTCTCCGCGCGCGCCCTCCTCTTGCCTGCGACGCATCCGGAGCGGGCCAGGATCCCCGGCATCGACCGTCGGTTTCTCGGCTTCGAGCCGGTCCGTCCGCCGGTGGCGGACCTGGTCGAGACCGTCGCGGAGAAGCTGTCACGATTCCGGAGGACGATGCTCGGCCGCGACGTCTACGACCTTGCCTGCGCCGCGCGTCGCGTGGAGGGCCGTTTGCCGCTGCTCCGCGAGGTCCTCTGCTTCAAGGCGTACTTCGATCGAGTGGAGGAGGGGCGGGACACCCTGCCCGTCCCATTCACCGGAGGCGATGAGTTCGTCGGTCGGGACCCCGGGCGGGTGATCGGCGCAAGCGACCTCGGTCTTCTGGCCCGCGACCGGGTCGACGTTCGCGCGATGCTCGAGACGATCGCCACGATCTATGGCCGAATCGGAGCGCCGACGGGCGACACCGAGGCACGCCTGGCAGCGTGCCGCTTCGGCGACCTCCATTGGGCTCGCACCCTCTACGCCGAGCGGGCCCTCGAGCTGCGGCGCGGCGGCGGGCGGACGTGAGTCGGGCAGTGCGCAGCTCAGCCCATGGATGAGCGCGACGCCCCCAGTCCGGATGAGCTGCTCCGCGAGGTCGAGCGCCTCCGTACCGAGAACCGGCGACTGCGGGCGGTGCTCGGGCTGGATGTCCCCGAACCGGCGACCGCCGAGTCCCCAGCAGGCGGACCGATATCGACCGCGCCCGCCTGGGAGCCCACTCTCTTCCACGAACCGTTGGCCAGCGCGGGCCGTGTGCCCGTGGACGGCCATTCGTCGCCGGAGGCCAAGATCGCGCTCTTCCGCTCGCTGTTCGCGGGGCGCGACGACGTCTACGCCGTCCGGTGGGAGAACGAGCGCAGCAGGAAGTCGGGATGGAGTCCGGCCATCGTCGGCGGGCCGGCCAATGCACGGAGACCGGATCGCCAGTACCTGCCCGTGGGTGACGGGATCATCGAGGCGCACCTGACGGGTCGCGTGCATGTCGGGGTGTACCCGCTGCTGCGCGACGACACCTGCCGGCTCCTGGCATGCGACTTCGACGGCCCGACCTGGCCCCTCGACGCGGGTGCGTTCGTCGACGCGGCCCGGGTCGCCGGCATCCCCGCCGCCCTGGAGCGCTCGCGATCGGGCGAGGGCGCCCACGTCTGGATGTTCTTTGCCGGGTCGGTCGCGGCATCGGCCGCTCGGCGGATCGGCGCGTACCTCCTGCGCGAGGCGATGACCGTGCGAGCCGAGATCGATCTCGCGAGCTACGACCGGCTCTTCCCGGCGCAGGACTTCATGCCGAAGGGGTCGTTCGGCAACCTGATCGCACTGCCGCTCCAGGGGGCGTGCCGGCGCCGTGGCACGACCGTCTTCCTGGACCCGTCGACGCTCCGGCCATTCGACGACCAGTGGGCGTTCCTCTCGGCGCTCGGTCGCAGCTCGCCCGAGGCGATCGAGTCCATGGCCGAGTCCGTGCGCCGGGTGGCCGCGGGCCCGCTGGAGCCCACCTATCGGCCGCCCCATGGGCGTGAGACGACGAAGGCGCCGGCGACGATCGTGGCCGATGCCGGCCCGATGCTCTCGATCGACCGGATCGGGCTTCCGCCGGCGCTGCTCGCAGCGCTCAAGCACCTGGCCTCGCTCCACAACCCCGCCTTCTACGAGAAGGAGCGGCTGCGCCTGTCGACGTGGAAGACGCCGCGCTTGCTTCGCTGCTACGGCGAGTCGCTCGACCGGCTCCTGCTGCCGCGCGGGCTGCGCGAGGCGGCCGAGGTCATGGTCGCCGAGGCGGGCAGCCGGCTCGTCGTGCGGGAGCAGCGACCGGATATGGCTCCGATCGAGGTCCACGTGCAGGCGACGCTGCCGGCGGGCCAGCAGGACGCATTCGAGGCGCTATGTCGCCATGATCTGGGAGTGCTGGTCGCGCCCCCCGGCGCCGGCAAGACCGTGCTGGCGTGCGCGGTCATCGCCCATCGCGCCGTGCCCACGCTCGTGATCGTCGATCGCCAGCCGCTCCTCGAGCAATGGCGCGAGCGCCTGGTGACCCACCTTGGCATGAACCGACGGCACATCGGCGTAATCGGCGCAGGACGAAGCCGGCCACGTGGCGTCGTCGACATCGCGATGGTCCAGTCGCTGGCACGGCGGGACGACATCGCC
>JAJYJR010000680.1 GCA_021789355.1 Chloroflexota bacterium
GGCTGGGTCCAGGGCTCGGCCTCCGCAGGAGACGGGACCGGCGGGATCGAACGGAGCGCTACGCGACCGTGCCGCTGCTGGACCCGGGCGAGCCGTCTGACCCGGTCCCGAACCGCACCATATCCCCAGCGTGCAGCCCCACCCGAGCCGCTGCCCCGGCCTCGAGCTCCAGGCAGCCGCGCGCGCCGCGCACGAACCAGACCACCCCCGTCCACGGGCGCAGGCGCTCCCGGATCGCGACCACGCGCCAGGCGCCGCGACCGGCACCCTCCGCCGGCGCGAGGAACACCGCGTCGATCGGGAAGCGCATGAAGAGCATGTGGATGCTGACGTCGCTGGGGAGCCACAGTCCCTCGCCGGGCGCCAGCCGCGAGCGGCCCATGAGGCCCATGAAGCGCGCCCAGAGCGAACGCGCTGTCCGCACGTCGGTGGCCAGCGCGGCGCCCGAGCGATCAATTCGGACGGCGACTGACAGGCCGCCGTGTGTCCCCGGATCCGGATCGGTCATGCCCCGAGGTGGCCGACTACCGGCCGCCCGTGTTCAGGTTGACCGCGATCAGGATCAGCGCCGGCCCCAGGATCACGATGAAGAGCGACGGGAAGATGCAGCCGACCAGGGGGAACAGCATCTTGATCGGCGCCTGTGCCGCCTGTTCCTCCGCGCGCTGCCGCCGCTCGATGCGCAGCTGCTCGGACTGCACCTGGAGCACCTTGCTGATCGAGACACCCAGCTGCTCGGCCTGGATCACCGCACCGATGAAGTTGGTCAGCGCCGGGACCTCGGTGCGCCCCACGATGTCGCGCAGCGCCTCGCGGCGCACCTTGCCCACCCGGATCTCCGCCAGCGCCCGCCGGAACTCGTCCGACAGCGGGCCCACCATCTTCTCGGTGACCTTGCCCAGCGCGGCGTCGAACCCCAGGCCCGCGCGGACCGAGATCGTGAGCAGATCGAGCGCATCGGGGATGGCGAGCAGGATCAGTTTCTGGCGCGCCCGGATCCGGCGGCCCAGCCAGAACTCCGGCGCGAGGTACCCCACGCCGGCGCCGGCGACCGCGATCAGCAGCCCCTCAAGCAGGCCGCCCGCCAGGATGCCAAACACGAGGAACGCGACGGCGGCGAGTGCCAGCGCCATCACCACCTTGAGCCCGAGGAAATCGCTGGTACGCATGTTCCCCGGATGTCCCGCCATCGCCAGCCGCTTCTCGGTGCGCCCCGCCTGGGTCGCGCTGGTGAAGCGCTCGGCGATACCCGCCAGGCGCCGGGCAAACGGGCGGATGGTCCGCTCGAAGAGCGGCGCCTGGAGCTCGAGCTCCTCGAGGTTCTTCGCCTGCATGGTGCCCAGCTGCGTCAGGCGCGCCTGGACGGGATCGACCGGCGCCGACTGGGCGATCCCGATGAAGACGAGCAGGATCCCGAGCGCCAGCACCGCACCGACGAGGATGGTCAGGATCGGCATGGCTCAGACCTCGATGTCCACAATGCGGCGGATGATCATGAAGCCCATGAACATCGCGAAGGCGGCAAAGCAGAGGACGATGATGCCCAGCGGCAGCCCCAGCAGTTCCGGCGGTTTGCGGAACATCGGCTGCATGAATGACGGCGCGATCAGGAACAGGATCCCGGTCAGTCCGATCGGCAGGAAGCCCACCACGTAGCCCGACAGCCGCTGCTGCGCGGTCAGCGTGCGGATCTCTCCCTTGATGCGGACCCGCTCCCGGATGGTGAACGCGATCGAGTCCAGGATCTCCGCCAGGTTGCCGCCCACCTGGTGCTGGATCGAGATGGCCGTCACCATCAGCTCCAGGTCGTCGGAGCGCACCCGCCGCAGCATGTTCTCCAGCGCGTGGTCGAACGCCAGCCCCAGGTTGACCTCGCGGATGACCCGCCCGAACTCGGTGGAAATCGGTGGGCGCGTCTCGCGCACCACCAGCTCCACCGCCTGGAGGAACGAGGAGCCGGCGCGGAGCGCGTTGGCGATCAGGGTGATCGTGTCGGCCAGCTGCCCGTTGAACGCCTTGAGGCGACCCGCCCGGCGACGGCTGAGCCAGAATCGCGGCAGCATGAACCCGATCACCGCGCCGATGACCCATGTCAGCGGGCTGCTGAACACCTGCACGAACGGGCTCAGCAGGATCATCAGCAGCGGAATCCCGAGCGTGACTCCCGCCCAGATGGCGAGGTACTCGCTGACCTTCAGGCGCAGGTCGGCACGCGCGATGTCGCGGGCCAGGTTGGCGCCGAAGTCGCGCTGCTCAATCCCCCGGTTGAGGGTCGCCAGCGCGGCCGAGTTGGCGATCATGTCCGAGATCGTCGGCGTCCCGGCCTTCTTCTTCTCCTCCTCGGTGCGCGCCGACGCGTACCGCTCGAGGCGCTCCGAGACGCTCGACCCGCGTGCTCCCGCCAGCCCGATGGTGACCAGCAGGATGGCGAGCCCGGCAACGGCGGCCAGCCCGAACATGATCGGGTTGCTCATGTCGCCATTCCCCCGCGCACTGGATTACCCCCGATCAGTAGGTGAAGCCGAAGAGACCCGGCGGCAGGTGGATGCCGGCGACCTCGAACTTCTCGACGAACTTGGGCCGGATGCCGGTCGCCTTCAGGCGGCCCTGGATCTTGCCGTCCACCACGCCGGTCTGCTCGAACACGAACACGTCCTGCATCACGATCACATCACCCTCCATCCCCTGGACCTCGGTGATGGCCACGATCTTGCGCTGCCCGTCCTTCAGGCGGTTCTGGTGCACGATCAGGTCGACGGCGGAGGCGATCTGCTCGCGGATGGCCCGCAGCGGCAGCTCGACGCCCGCCATCAGCACCATCGTCTCGAGGCGGGCCAGCATGTCGCGCGGCGTGTTCGCGTGGCCGGTGGACATCGAGCCGTCGTGGCCGGTGTTCATGGCCTGCAGCATGTCCAGCGCCTCGCCGGACCGCACCTCGCCGACGATGATGCGGTCGGGGCGCATGCGCAGGGCGTTGCGCACCAGCTCGCGGATCGGGATGGCGCCCCGACCCTCGATGTTGGGGGGCCGTGACTCGAGGGTGACCACGTGCTCCTGGCGCAGCTGGAGCTCGGCGGCGTCCTCGATGGTCACGATCCGCTCGTCGTTCGGGATGAAGGAGCTGAGCACGTTCAGCGTGGTGGTCTTGCCGGAGCCGGTGCCGCCCGAGACGAAGACGTTGAGGCGCGCCTCCACGCAGGCCTTCAGGAAGTCGAACATCTCCGGGGTGGCGGTGCCGAACCGGATCAGGTCGTCCACCGTGAACGGCGACGCGGCGAACTTGCGGATGGTGAGCACCGGGCCCACCAGCGAGAGCGGCGGGATGATCGCATTGACGCGGGAACCATCGGTCAGGCGGGCATCCACCATCGGCGAGGACTCGTCCACCCGGCGCCCGATCGGCGCGATGATGCGATCGATGATCCGCATGACGTGGTCGTCGTTCTGGAAGACCACGTTGGTGAGCTCGAGCTTGCCCGTGCGCTCGATGTAGACCTGCCGCGGACCGTTGACCATGACCTCGGTGATGCTCTCGTCGCGGAGCAGCGGCTCGAGGGGTCCGAGGCCGATGATCTCGTCGGTGATCTGCTCGAGCATGCGCACGCGCTCGGCGCGCGTGAGGGCCAGGCCCTCCTCGTCGACGACCTTGCCGAAGACCTCCTCGATCTGCCGGCGCACCTCCACCTGGTTGGAGAGGTCCAGCTTCGGGTCCAGGTCCTGGATCACGCGGTTCTGGATCCGGAACTTGACGT
>JAJYJR010000681.1 GCA_021789355.1 Chloroflexota bacterium
CCCTCGGTATCAGCGTAGCCCCCGGTGTCAAGCCCCCCCTCCGGTGCTGGTCCGGGGCTGGGCGTGGCGATGGCCGTGGGAGGCGCTGTGGGGGTCGCTGAGGGGGGTGGAGCGGAGGAGTGGCTCTAGATGAGGCTAGGAGGGGGAGGAGGGGCGTAGCGGGGCTCTCAGGCGGAACGCGGGCGGGCGTAGCTCCCGATCACGGCTCGCATCTGGACCCCACGGATCGCGGCGTCACGCTGCGTCGAGCCCTCGTGGGGATGCCACTTCCCCGTTCGCCCCTTGACCGCACGGATCGGCGGCCCGCCGGCGGGCATGTGGACCCCCGTGACGCCCCAGCGCCGCTGCCGGGCCCGCGCGATCACGCGGAAGGGATCGCGGCGATACTCGCGGACCGTGCTCGGCGCGATCCCGAGGCGCCGGCCGATGACGCGCGAGCTCGCCCCGCGGCGGGTCATCTCGCGGACGATGCGGACGCGCTCGGCGCGGTCCACGCGCGGCCTAGGCACCCTGGGCCTCCCGCGGTTCATGGTCCGCGCAGTACGCGAGCCCGTGCAGCGCGACCCGCCGGCATCCCTCGGTAGCGCAGCGTGTGGACCAGCGCGTGTCATCGCGCGGGTCGTGCGATCCCGGACGGACGGGAACGCGAGCGAGCGGCCCGATCACCGTGGTGACATCGGGAGAGACCGACCGCGAGCCTTCCTTGCGTTCGACGTGCTCGGAGTAGTCGCGGTCGGCGTATCGCTGCTGGACGGTGTTCTGTAGCGTCATCAGCGCCTTGTGTCGGTCGTACAGCGTGAAGCGCCCCGCGAGTTCGAGCGCCACTTCGCGGACGTCGCGCTCGTCGTACCCGCCGCGCAGGAGATTGAGCGCCTGCTGTCCGAGCGCCGATCGCGCGATGCGATCCGGCTCGGGCACTGAGTGGCGGCGGCAGTAGTCGAGGACCGCCAGAACGATCCCCTGCCCCGGCGTTCTCGTCTGAGACTTTGGCGCCGCGGCGCCCGTCTGCGTAGCAGACGGCGTACCCAGTGACGTGTCCTGACGGTTAGGGGGCAACCCGTTGCCCCCCTGACGGAAGCCGGTTGCCCCCCTGAGATGCTGAGAGGGGCAAAGATTGCCCCCCTGGCCTGACGGTGTATCGGGGCGTGGAGTGCTGCTTCGCCTCCTCGAGGACGACGAGCTCGCCGTCGCGAATCAGGCCGCGGATGAGATACCGCGTGGCGCGCTCGCTAAGGCGGACTTTCGATGCCATCGAAGCGATGCTCGGGAACGCGCGGCCGTTGTCATCGGCCCAGTCTGCGATCGCGAGCTCGAGGAGAAGTGCGCTGCCTTTCGCGTTGCTATCCGCCCACACGGCGGTCATGACTCGGATGCTCACAAGTTCCCTTCCTCCTGTGACAAGGAATGCGGGTCGGGCCGCGGCCCGGTCACAGCGGTCCGGGCCCGCCCGCTTGCGCTACATCTTAGCGCAGGCCGCGCAGATCCGGTTCTCACGCGGATCGGGCTGCGCCCCCAGCTCGTGATCGGGCTCGCGCATAAACTTTCCGCACGCGGTCTGGATCGGCGCGTAGGGATGCTGAGGGTCGGCGACGTTCTCGTATCTCCGAGCGATGCGGTGCCATTTGCCGGGGACCCAGCGTGCCCAGGTCACGGGTTCCAGCCGTAGCACTTCTCGGTGCCATAGCGCGTCCGATCATGGCGGACGACGCATCCATGATCGTATTTATGCATCTCGAACGTGTGCCCACATCGACAGCGCGGCGGCTGGTAGTCGCTCGTGAACGGCTCCGGCGTGATGTCCGTTGCTCTGCCTGCACTGCTCACGTCCATCGGCAGTGAATAACTCTCGGCCTCTTTGCGCTTCACCACACTAGACCCTCCGACCTTTCTCGCGCGTGCATCTTCTCGACGATCGCGTTCGCCTCAGGACTTCCGAACACGAGCCGCTTCGGGATCGGCGTCAGCCGGTACTCGTGGACCGTCGCGCGGTGCGGGTGCTGCGTGCAACGCCGCGACTCGATCGCGATCCGCCGCCGGCCGCGGAGGTCGATCGAGATGCGCTGCGCGAAGCTCAGGCAGTAGCCCTCGCGCGCCCACTCGGTCACGCCGCAGATCCAGCGCCCGTCGGCGGCGGCGCGCTCGAGGTCAGCTAGGATGCGATCGGCGGCGCTCACTTCTCGCCGTCCCTTGTGGGTGAGGCAGAGGAGCGCGCAATGCGCCCACTAATGCCCCTCCCGCTAAAGCCGGATGTCGCGGGCTCATCGTCGTGCCCCATCGTGTTGGGCGGCGCGGGCGGTCGTGTAGTTGTACAGATCGTCCCCGAGTTCGCAGTAGCGGCAGCCCTCGCCATCTCCTCCGTGTCCGTGATCGTCGTCCTCCTGTACCTGTAGGTCAGCCACCGCACCAGCGAGCGCGTCCGCCAGTCTCAGTAAGCGGGAGTCGGCTTCGATGCGGGCGGCGGCATCGTCCACTTTCGCCAGACGCTCATTCGACCATGTTCCGTACTTGTTGCCGCGCGCGATCGCCCATCGCGCTGTCGAAGCAATGTCACGCAACTCCTCTACCAGTGGGTCGGGAGATGTGGTCGGGTTGGTCATCGGGAAGCAGCGTCTTTTTCTTCTGGATGCTTCGTCGCGACATGTCGTTCTAGGTTTGTGAAGTGGCGTTCACAGAAGGCGCAGACACCCGAGACGACTCGCCTCTCAACATTCTTCCGTCGAGTCCTTTCTCTCTTGGCGACCTTCTCGGCGGTCTTCGCGGCGTCGCGGGCAATGATCGCCTGTCGTTGTGCCTGCTCCAATGACTCACGGAGCGTTTCGACCTCACTCTTGCCGTATCGAAGTCGGTCCCCGTTAGGGCAGTAGAACGTCTTGCCGTGTTCGATAATCAGCTTCCTCTGCGTGGCGTCCATTCCGAACGCGGTCCCGCAGACCCAACAGGCTTCGACAACGATGGTCCTATACGCGCTGAACGTCCCGATGCTCATGCCATGCCTCCGTTCGCGATGATCGCCGCGTAGTCCACCGGGCCGATGAAGCGCCGCGCCCGATCCTCGAGCTCGTCATACACCGTCGCGCCCAGCAGCTCGCGCGCGCGGTCGCGGGCCTCGATCGGTCGCTCGGTCAGGAACTTGTGGCAACCGACGCACAGGCACTCCGCATTCAGCCTGACCCAGCGCGTTCCGAGGTATCGCCGGCTGATGAAGTGCGAGCACTGCAAGTCGGTCGTCTTGCCGCAACGCTCGCAGTGCCCGACCCTTCGCACGTCCTCGGCGAAAACCCGATCCGCTTCACGCTTGGCGTGGGTCAGGCAGAGCCGGACGGCGACCTGGACGATCGCTATCTCCCGACCGTCAATCTCCACGAAGTTGTCCACTCCGTTGACCGTCTTTGGGGTGCTCGCGACCTCGACCTTCGGCGGTCGCCGGCATCCGCGCACCGAGCAGCGGGCCGCGACGCGCCGGGGCTTGGCGCGCTTGCGGCGGAGCGGGGTACGACGGGTGAGGGTCATGCCTCTTCGCTGAGGTATTTCGCGAGCCGGTTAGACTGCCAGAGGCGTTCCGCAGCCCGCGCCGCATCCCACGCCGCATCCCACGCCGCAGCCCGCGCCGCATTCCGCGCCGCATCCCACGCCGCAGCCCGCGCCGCATCCCGCGCCGCATCCCCCGCCGCAGCCCACGCCGCATCCCCCGCCGCATCCCCCGCCGCATCCCACGCCGCATCCCCCGCCGCATCCCACGC
>JAJYJR010000682.1 GCA_021789355.1 Chloroflexota bacterium
GGGCCGGAGCTCCGCGAACTCGTCCGACGGATACTGCCCGGCCAGCATGCCCAGCACGCTCTCGAAGCTGGGACGCCCCAGCGTCGCGAAGTTCTCGGCCCGACGGACCAGCGCGTACAGGTCGTCCACGGCCCACGTCCCGTCGACCGTCGCGGCGACCACCTGCTGGGCCAGCACGTCGAGCGGGTTGCGCGGTACGACGGTCGACTCGATGGCCCCCTCGTGCATGGCCCGGGTCACGACCGCACACTCGAGGAGATCGCCCCGGTACTTGGGGAAGATCACGCCGCGTGACGGCTCGTCGATCCGGTGTCCGGCCCGTCCGATCCGCTGGAGCCCCCGGGCGACCGAACCGGGCGACGCGACCTGGATCACGAGGTCGACCGACCCCATGTCGATCCCGAGCTCCAGGGAGCTGGTGGCGACGATGCCCGCAAGCCGGCCTTCCTTCAAGGCCTCCTCGACGAGCATTCGCTGCTCACGTGCGAGCGATCCGTGATGCGCCAGCACCAGCTCCTCGCCGGCCAGCTCGTTGACCCTACGAGCCAGGCGCTCGGCCAGCCCGCGGCTGTTGACGAACACGATGGTGCCGCGGTGCTGCCGGATCAGCTGCACGATGCGCGGGTGGATGGTGGGCCAGATGCTGAAGCGTTCGGGCGGGCCCGCGACCGGACCACCTGCCGCCTCCGAGAGCGGAATGGCCTCCCCGAGCCGCGACATGTCCTCGACCGGCACCACCACCTGCAGCTCGAGCCGTTTGCGCATGCCGGCGTCGACGATCGTCACGGGACGCAGCGGTGCGGACGTGACTCCGGGATCCGTCGCGGCGACCTCCGTGGCCGCCGGCGCGGCGCCACGGTCCATCGCGGCCAGCCTCGCGGCCGCGGGCGGCGTACCCGGATCACGATCGAGGCCTCCGGCGCAGGGCGCCGCGATGCGGCCGCCCAGGAAGGCCGCGACCGCCTCCAGGGGTCGCTGGGTGGCGGAAAGCCCGATCCGCTGCGGGGGCCGGTCGGCCAGTGCCTCGAGGCGCTCGAGCGAAAGCGCCAGGTGTGCGCCTCGCTTGGTGGGGGCGAGCGCGTGGATCTCGTCCACGATCACCCACTGCACGGAACGGAGCGCCTCCCGGGCACGGGACGTGAGCAGCAGGTAGAGCGATTCGGGCGTGGTGACGAGCACGTCGGGTGGGCGCCTGCCGAACGCCCGGCGCTCCTCCGCCGGCGTGTCGCCGGTGCGTATGGCGACCCGGATGTCCGCGGGAACCTCGCCCCGCGCCTCCGCCGCCAGCCGGATGCCCGCCAGCGGCGCGCGCAGGTTCCGCTCCACGTCGTGGACGAGCGCCTTGAGCGGCGAGACGTACAGCACCCGCAGCCTGCGCAGCGGCTCGACCGGCTTTCGCTCGCCGGACAGGCGATCGATGCACCACAGGAACGCCGCCAGGGTCTTGCCGGAGCCGGTGGGCGCGCAGACCAGCACGTGCTCGCCCCGCGCGATCGCCGGCCACGCCCCCGACTGGGCCGCCGTCGGCGACGCGAACGCCGCCCTGAACCAGTCGCGCGTCGCCGGCGTGAAGTCAGCGAGGGGATCGCCCGGCGCGAGCGGGTCGCGCACGGGACGCTGGGCACCAGGCACGGGACACGAGTATAGGCACGGCCGAAGACCGGCACGGCCACCAGCGGCCTCGAGTTGGCGGGCTACCGCCGGGCGGCCACGTATGCCTCCTGCGGACGCACCACCAGCACGGGGACGTGCGAGTGGCGTACCACGTACTCGGAGACGCTGCCAAGCAGGAGCCGCCCGATCACACTCCGCCCGTGCGTGCCCACCACGACCAGGTCCGCAGATTCCGCCTCCGCGGCGGCCACGATCGCGTCGCCCGGCTGGCCCTCCCAGGTCAGGTACGTGGCGACAACGCCGCTGCGGCGCGCATCATCGACGACCGCGCGCGCGATGGCCTCGGCCTCCTCGCGCGCGGTGAAGACGGTGCCGGGGAACATCGAGCTCGCCGCAGTCAACTCGGCCACGTTGACCACGTTGATCACGATCAGGCGAGCCCCGAGGCGCAGCGCGAGATCGATGGCCTCGTCGCTCGCGGCCGCCGACGCCGGCGAGCCGTCAGTGGCAACGAGAATCGTCTCGATCTTCGGCATGGCGCCTCCTCTCCTGCCGCGAGCGTGCCTCGCGCCCGTCGGACGCTGCGTCTGCCGGACGGCCCGAACGCGTCGGTCAGGCGGCCCCCTCCCCCGGGGACCCCCTGTCCCGGTTCCCCGCCCCGCCGAGGCGGTCCGGGCGGCACGGTGTCACGGCGGGACGGGCGAGGATGACCGGTCCGGCGGGCCGGGATGCCGGAACCAGAACCGGGTCAGGCGGCGAGAGCGCGCAGCTGTCCGGCCAGATTGGGGCCCGCGATCCGCTTGAGGAGCGTGGCGCCGATCCCGCACTGCCTGGCGTCCAGCCGCTCCTGCTGCCCCCAGTACGCCGAAAGCACCGCGATCCGGTTGTGGTCCAGGGGCTCGGTGACCGCGCGTACCACGGATCGCCACCCGGCCGCCAGGTCGCCGTCCACCAGCGCCACGTCGATCGCCGTGCTGCGCACCGCGGCGGCGGCTTCCGCCGCGGTGGCCGCGCGCGCTACGATATCGAAACCATGGCGCGTCAGGTATTCGGTGAGGGCGTCTCCGGCGGCACGGTGGTCGCTCACGAGGAGCAGCCGCACCCGGCGATCATCGGCCGATTCCATGCGCGAAGCCTGACGACGCGGAAAAACGGGGCGAAGCGACGAAGAGGCCGAAGAACCGGGCCGTTCGGCCCTACGCACATGTCAGCGACGTAACGATCCTATGCGACAAGGCGAACGCCGCAGGGGACGCGCGGCGTTCGCCTCCTTGATTCCACGCGGCCGCCGATAGGGGGTCCCGATGGCATCGTCGACGACAAGACGCTCGGGTCCGACGGAACCGCGTGTCACCCGCCTGGTCCCGGCGGAGCGGTTGCGGCGCCGCTGCGATCCCGCCTCGTTCCACTTCACCTCCACCGCCGAGGTGGCGCCTCTGGACGGGACCGTCGGGCAACCCAGGGCGGTCAGCGCGATCTCCTTTGCGCTCGACATCGAGGATCCAGGCTACAACCTGTTCGTGCTCGGCCCGACGGGCACCGGTCGGCGGACGACGCTGCACGCCTACCTGGACCGCGCCGCCCGGCTCCGTCCGTCGCCTCGGGACTGGGTCTACCTCTTCGACATGGCGAACCCGCGGCGCCCCATCGCCGTCTCGTTCCCGGCCGGCGGTGCTGCGCCGTTCGCGCGGGACGTGGCCCGCTTCGTGGCCGATGCCGGTCGCGAGATCGCCCGTGCGTTCGAGAGCGACGAGTACCGGCGGCGGGCACGGGTGGTCGCCTCCGAGATGGACGCACGTCGCCAGGCGACGCTCGCGGCGTTCCGGGCCGAGGCCGCGACCCTGGGGCTGGGGCTCGAGTTCACGCCGGCCGGGATCCTCACCCTCCCGGTCCGCGAGGGGCGGCCCATCCAGTCGGACGAGTTCGAGCGCCTGTCGCCCGAGGAGCGAGAGGCCTACCGCGCGCACGGCCACGCAATCGAGGAGCGGCTGCCGGACGTCCTCGGGCGCCTGCGTGCGCTCGAGCGGGAGGCGCGCGAACGGGTCGCGGCCCTCGACCGCGAGGTCGCGGTGTTCGCGATCGGCCACCTGCTCGACGAGCTGCGGGCACACCACGGCGGGGT
>JAJYJR010000683.1 GCA_021789355.1 Chloroflexota bacterium
CCCCTCCTCCGCGCCCCGCTGTCCCATGGTGGGCAGTCAGGCGTGGATCCAGTGGCCCTGAAGCTACGGTTCGCCGCTCACAGCGCGATCACGGCCGGCTCACCGTGCGTTGGCCGGATAACCTGGCGCAGGTGCGCTGGCGCGCTCGCAGATGGGACGACCAGCGGATGATCCGGATCGAACCATCGGCGTCGACCGCGACGGAATTCCGTCTGCTGGGAGAACTGGAGGTCGAGACGGACGGCCGCCGGCTGCGGCTTGGCGGCCCCAAGGAGCGGGCGCTGCTGGCGTTGCTGTTGCAGCACCCGAACCGGTTCGTGTCGCGCGACGCGCTGATCGACGCGCTCTGGGAGCAAGCACCGGCTGGTGCCGCGCACGCGCTCGAGGCGCGGATCTTCTCGCTCCGCGCGGCGCTGCGCCGGGGCGGCGCTGGGGAGCTGCTGCTGACCAGACGAGCCGGCTACGTCCTCGCCGTCGATCCCGAGCAGGTGGATGCCCGGCGTTTCGAGCGGCTGCTCGCCGAGGGCCGCCGGCAGCTCGGTGCGGGCGATGCAGGGCGGGCGGACCAGTCGTTGTCGGCGGCGCTCGCGTGCTGGCGCGGCGACGCGCTCGCCGATCTCACCTTCGAACCCGCGGTGCTGACCGAGGCGGAAAGGCTCGAGGAGCTTCGCCTCGGTGCGCGTGAGGCACGGGCCGAAGCTCGTCTCGCCCTCGGCCGACACACCGAGGTCGTGGCCGAGCTGGAGCCGCTCGTCGAGAAGGAGCCCCTGCGCGAGCACCTACGTGCGCTCCTGATGCGCGCGCTGTACCAGGCCGGGCGGCAGGCCGATGCGCTCGCCCTGTACCAGGACGGGCGGCGCCGGCTGGTCGACGAGCTCGGGATCGAGCCGGGCAGCGAGCTGGAGCGGCTGCAACTCGGGATCCTGCGCCATGATCCCGAGCTCGATACGCAGCGTCAGACCGTGCTTCCGGAGGAGACGGCCCACGATCTGGTGCGGGAGCCCGGAAGTGCCCCGTCACCACCACCGGCGCGGGAGCAGCGGAAGCTGGTCACGGTCGTCCGCTGCGGCATCGGCGATCCGGTGCTTCGCGAGCAGCGCGATCCGGAGGTGCTGCGGGCCCTGCTGGCTCAACGCTTGCACCGCATTCGACTGATCGCCCAGCGCCACGGCGGAAGTGTGGAGGGGCTCGTGGTCGACTCGGTGACTGCTGTGTTCGGCGTGCCGGTCGTGCACGAGGACGACGCTCTGCGGGCAGTCCGGGCAGCCGTCGAGATCCGCGCAGCCATGGCCGAGATCGGCGTCGAGGTGCCGATCGGCGTCGACACGGGCGAGGTCGTGGCAGGGGCGGAGGGCAGCCTCGCGATCGGACCTCCGGTGGAGGACGCGGGACGGCTGCAGCGCGCGGCGCATGCGGGCGAGGTGCTGATCGGTGCGGCCACCCTTGCTCATGTCGCGGCGTGGGTCGAGAGCCAGGCCGTCGGACCGGCCGCTGGAGACGACGAGGCGCAGGCTGCGCAGACGTACCGGCTGCTGAGCGTACGAGAAATGGCCGCTCGGCCGCATGAGCCTCGCTTCGTCGGCCGTCGCCGGGAGCTCACGCTCCTGCGGCGAGCATGGCATCCCTGGACAGGGCGAGGAGTCGACACCGGAACGGCTCAGCGGAGTCTGTTCGCCCCGTGGTCAAGGTCCCGGAGCACAAGTCTCATGCCGTCCCATGCGACCGGCATCGGATCGCTCAAGGCTCCGACGAAGCGTCCGGCGCCGTCCCGATTGACGAAGGCGAGGAGATGATGCTGCCCCGACCTGTCCGCGACGAGCCGCCCGGCGTACAACCTCTCCTCCGCCAGCAGCGTCGCGGCAGCCGTGTCAAACGGTCCGAGGACGCTGTCTGCGGCGACGGCCCAGACGCCGCCTGCCGAGCCCGACGTCACCCGCGCACCGCCCAGCTCGACCCGCTTGCAGGAGAAGACGAGCACCGGGCGTCCATCGACGACCGCGACCTGCGGAACCTCCAGGTGGCCGAAACCGCTCCCCGGGGCACTGAGCGGCGGCATGACCTCCCACCGCTCGAGATCGATCGATCGTGCGTGGCCGATCACACCGCGGTCGTCCACAGGCCCCGACCTGGCGCGGGCGGTCACCAGCATGTGCCACCCGTCGCCGGCCGGGTCACGGAACACCCATGGATCCCTCCACGCGTCTTCCCGCCAGGACGAGTCGCCGTACTGCTCGTACCAGGGAGCCGCGGGGGCGACCAGCGGGTTGCCGGGGTGCTTGTGCCAGTGCACGAGGTCGTCGGATGCGGCGACCCCGATGCGCTGCATGTACGCGCCGCCACGGTCGCGCATGCCCGTGTAGAACATCCGCCACGCCCCGTCGTCGCCGCGGACGATCGAGCCGGTCCAGGTCGCGGTCTCGTCAAATGCGCCACGAGGGCCGGGGGCGAGCCCGCTGCCGAGGACCGTCCACTCGTGGAGGTCGGCAGAGACTGCGTGGCCGATCGTCGCGTGAGCGTGGCGCTGTGCCGGGTCGCGAAGCGACCGTGGCGCCTGGAGATAGAAGAGGTGCCACTCGCGGCCGGTGTCGGCGACCCAGAAGTCCCACACCCAATCGTCGGCCAGCTCGAGCATGATCCCGCGCAGCCCTCTGCGTTCAGCGTTCGGGTCGGCCGCTTACCCGGCGGCGGACGGGCCGGGCAGGCGCCCCAGCTCGGACATGTCCCAGTCGGGAATGGCGCCCACCCGGGATGCCACGAGCCCGGCCAAACGGCTCGACAGGTCGAGGATCGCCTCGATCGGCCAGCCCACGGCCACCCCGGCCGCGAGCCCTGCCGCGAACGCGTCTCCGGCCCCGACGGTGTCGGCGACTGAGACGGGCACGGCGCGGACCTGGCGGAACACACCGTCCAGGAGCAGAGCGGCGCCATCCGCCCCGCGGGTGACGCAGACGCCCCGGACGCCGTGACGGGCCGCGAGTGCCCTCGCGAAGTCCTGGAGCGGGGCAGCCGGGATCCCGAGGTCGCACGCGATCGTCGCGGCCTCGGCCTCGTTCATCTTCACCACCGTCGCCGACTCGAGCAGCCCTGTGACCAGCTGGGGAGTCCAGCACCCGTGCCGCAGGTTGACGTCGTACAGGCGGACGGCGTCCGGGCTCGCCTCCGAGAGGTGCCTCGTCGCCGCGACCACGCCAGGGAACCGCTGGGCCAGGGTGCCGAAGACGATCACGTCGAACCCGCGCTCGGCGGGAGGCAGGTCCGGGCTCAGCGTCGCCTCGTATGCCGCGGGCGAGACGATCTCGTAGGCGGGCACGCCGTCGGCGTCGAGCTCCACCCGCACGATGCCCGTTGGAAGATCCGCGAGCTGTATCAGCGATGCGTCGACCCCGAGCCGCGCCACCTCGGCGAAGGCGCGAGCACCCAGCTCGTCACGCCCGACGGCGCTCAGGTACGAGGCGTGGAAGCCGAGTCGGTGCAGGTGGGCCACCACGTTGAAGGGGGCCCCGCCAAGTCGTGGCCCGACAGGGAGCAGGTCCCACAGCAGTTCGCCGATACCGATCGCCCGCCGGCCCCGCGCCGCGTCGGCGAGGGGGACGCCGCCGACTGAGACAACGTCGGAGCGGAACCCTGTCACAGCATTGTCTGGACAGCCCGGCTCGCCGGATCGGAGGCGCTGATGCGTCCCCTGCCGGCCGCGACGTCCCCCTCGAGCTCGCAGCAGTCGCTGCCGTTGC
>JAJYJR010000684.1 GCA_021789355.1 Chloroflexota bacterium
GTGGTGTCCTTTCGTGTCGTCGGTTCCTACCCAACGACGCGAGGATGACGCGGTGGCCGCTCCGATTCACGGCCCTGCGTCCGCTATGACACCAATCGTGGGGACATGACCGGGGGAACCCCGGAGCACGTCGAGCTCGAGCTGAACGGGTCCGGCGTCGACGTCGGCACGGTCGAGGCTGCCAGGCGGGTGCCCGGAGTCGACGCCACGCCCGGCAGCACGGCCATGGTCCTGGTGCCGTGGAAGATCGTCGCGAGGGTGCGGTAGGGGCCGGCACAGGGGCGTGGGCGCCCCGCGCGGGTACCATGCGGCGATGGAGACCTCGCGCGTGCCGGTCGCGGACGGCGTCGAGCTGGCGGTCGACACCTGGGAACCGGCGGGGGCGGCCCGGGCAGGCGTGACGCCGGAGGGCGCGCAGCCGGCCCCGGGGGGCGCATCGTCCGCCCCCGCGTTCGTGCTGGTCCACGGCCTCGCGTCGAACGCGCGACTGTGGGACGGGGTGGCCGCCAGGCTCGCGGAGTGTGGTCACCGCGTCGTGACCGTCGACCTCCGCGGGCACGGCCGGTCGTCGAAGCCGGACGGCCCGTACGACGTGCCGACGGTGGCCGGGGACCTGGCCGCCCTCATCGCCGCGCTCGGGCTGGAACGCCCCGTCGTCGCCGGGCAGTCGTGGGGCGGCAACGTCGTCCTCGAGCTCGCGGCGCGCCACCCGACGCTCGTGCGCGGCGCGGCCTGCGTGGACGGCGGGTGGCTCGAACCGGGAACGGTCTTTCCCGACTGGGAGGCGTGCCTGGCCGTGCTCGCGCCGCCGAGACTGGCCGGACGGCCCCTGGCCGACATCGAACGCCACGTCCGTGCCGCCCATCCGGATTGGCCCGAGCCCGGGATCCGTGGCACGCTGGCGAACTTCGAGGTCCGATCCGACGGGACGATCGCGCCGTGGCTGACATACGAGCGGCACATCGCGGTCCTCCGCGGCCTCTGGGAGCACCGTCCCTCCGCGCTGTATGCCACGCTCGACGTGCCCGTGCTGCTGCTCCCCGTCGAGGGTGACCGGCACCAGTCCCCCGAGCGGAAGCGCTCGGAGGTGGAGCGGGCTCGTGCGGCGATCCCGAGGGCGCGGGTGCACTGGTTCTCCGGCGACCACGATGTCCACGCGCAGCACCCGGTCGAGGTGGCCGAGATCCTGCACGACGCGACGGTCGACGGGTTCTTCGCGCCGTAGCGGGTTCCTACTCCGCCGGGCCGGCCGACTCCAGCGGAGCGGACGGCGATCCGCCGCCCTCCACGTCGACGTGCGGCAGCAGCCGGTCCAGCCAGCCGGGCAGCCACCAGTTCGCCCGCCCGAGCAGGGTCATCGTCGCCGGGACGAGCACCAGCCGCACGATCGTCGCATCGATGAGCACGCTCGCGGCGAGCCCGACGGCGAGCATCTTGATGACGACCTGGCTCGAGGCGACGAACGCGATGAAGACGCTCGCCATGATGAGCGCGGCGGCACTGATCACCCGCCCGGTCGTCGCCAGCCCGCGTGCCACCGCCTCCGTGTTGTCGTGCGTGGCGTCCCAGCCCTCGCGCACCCGCGAGAGCAGGAAGACCTCGTAGTCCATCGACAGGCCGAAGACGATGGCGAACATCATCATCGGCAGGTACGACTCGATCGGTACGTTCTCCGACAGCCCGAGCAGCCCGCGCCCCAGGCCCCACTGGAAGACGGCGACGACGAAGCCGACGGAGGCGCCGATCGAGAGCAGGTTGAGGACGGCCGCCTTCACCGCCAGCAGCAGGCTGCGGAACGCCAGGACGATCAGCAGGAACGCGGTCGCGACGACGACGCCGACGATGATCGGCAGCCGCGCGACCAGGGTGTCGCGGAACTCGATCAGGGCAGCCGTATCGCCGGTGACGTAGCCACGAGCGCCGCTCCCCGAGAGCGCGGCGGGCAGGGTCGTGTCGACGAGGCGGTGGAAGAGCGTGCCGGTCGCGGCAGCCTGGGGTGAGCTCGCGGGCACCAGGGTCCCCACGAGCACGGCACCGTTCGGGGAGGGGCGGAGCGGCGAGACGCGGGCGACGCCGGGCGTCGCGGCAAGCGCGCGCTGCACGCCCGTGGCGAGCGCGGCCGGCGGCTGCGTGGCGTGTCGGACGTCGACGACGATCGTGAACGGGCCGTTCGCGCCCGGTCCGAATGCCTGCGCGACCAGGTCGTAGGCACGCTTGTCCGTGAAGCTGGTCGGGTCGGCGCCGTTGTCGACGTGGCCCAGCTGGATCGACAGCAGCGGGGCGGCCAGCACGGCGAGAATCAGCACGCCGCCGGCGAGGAACCACCACGGGCGGCGGGCGACGAGCCGCGAGTAGCGGCGCCAGGCTCCGCCCCCGGATCCCGGCTCCGCGACCGGCCGTCTGACGGCGAACCGGTCGATGCCCCGGCCGGCGATCGCGAGCCCGGCGGGCACGAGCGTGACGGCGGCGCAGGCGGCGACCGCGACCGTGAAGACGGCCGCGAGCCCCAGCTGCCCGATGAACGTGATGCCGGACGCGTAGAGGCCGAGGAGCGCGATGGAGACCGTCGTCGCCGCCACGAGCACGGCGTGGCCGCTCGTGCCGACCGTGCGGCCGGCTGCCGCGACCGGGTCCGCCCCGTCCAGGATGGCCTGCCGGAACCGGGTCGTCAGGAACAGGGCGTAGTCGATCCCGACGCCGAGCCCGATCATCACCGCGAGCGTCGGGGCGGCCGTGCCGAAGCTGATCACCGCCGCGACCAGGCCGAGGATGGAGGCGCCGATCCCGACGCCGACGACCGCCGTCAGGAGCGGCAGGCCCGCCCCGAGCACGCTGCCGAACGTGAGCAGGAGGACGAGCAGCGCGACGGCGAACCCGACCGCCTCACTTCGGACGTCCGACGGCGCCGGGCGAGTGAGGTCCTGGAGCCCGCTCCCATACTCGACCTCGATGCCCGCGGCACGCGCCGGGGCAACGGCCCGGTCGAGGCTCGGTATGAAGCCCGTGCCGAGCGTCTTCGGCTCGACTGCCACCTGCAGCGTCGCATACCCGGTCCGGCCGTCGGCGGACAGCGCCGCGGAGCCGGGCACGAGGGGGTCGGAGACAGAGAGGACGTGCGGCAGGCGCGCCATCGCCGCCAGCGACTGCCCGAGCGGACCGGCGTCGGCCGCGAGCGTCCCGTGCGCGACGTGGAAGACGACCTGGGTGCCGTACCCGCTCGCCGCCGGTTCGTTCGCGGTGAGCAGGCTCGCCCCCACCGAGGCCTGCGTCCCGGGCAGGTCCACGTTGTCGCTGAAGGTGCCCCCGGCCGCGTGGCGGGCCGCGATCGTGGCCACGAGAACGATGGCCCACAGCAGCAGCACCGCGCGGGGGTGGCGCGCCGAGGTGCGGCCGAGTCGTTCGAGGCGGCCGATCTGCCCGCCCCGCGACGGCGGGGTCGGCCGGGGCGCGCCCGGGGACGCAGGGGACATTCGTATCTCCTACACCAAAGTGACAGTCCTGCCAGTTCCTGCAGGCTATCGCGACCGCTCCATCTGTCAACTCTGCCAGTTGTCAGGTGTGCCAGTAGTTGCTATCGTCGGTGTGTGAGCACGGACACGGCCGCGGTCGGGCGGCGGGAGCGACACAAGGCGCGAACGCGCGCGCAGCTGCAGGCCGCGGCGCGCAGGCTGTTCGCCGAGCAGGGCTACGCGGCGACGACGGTGCAGCAGATCGCCGAGGCGGCCGACG
>JAJYJR010000685.1 GCA_021789355.1 Chloroflexota bacterium
CGCGCGGGGCGGTCAGGTGTCCGTGCCGTCACCCCGCCGGCCCGTCGCTGGCCGCCACCACCAGCGACGCGGGCCCGTCAGCCAACGCGTTCATCGTCTCCCCCGTGCGGACGAGTCGAGCCTATCGCCGCCCGGCGCGGCACGGACAGGGCCGAAGGTCGCAGACGGCCGGACCAGAGTCCGCGGCCGTCAACGCCCGGACGGGTCGGCGTGCCGGTGCACCCAGGCCACCAGCTGGACGATCGGAGCGCGCGCCATCGCCGAGGCGGCACGTCCAGGTCCGGTCGCCGACGTCCGGTTGACGCCACCCGTCTCCCGGTGAAGATTTCCCCACCTGCCGGCACCCCTGGCGCGCTTGACACGGTCGGTGGGCGAGATTGAGAATGAGTCTCGTTCTCACCGATCGTACTGCTGGAGTCCCGCTTCGTGACCCACGCGCTTCTGCCCCTCCTGGCCAGTGCCTTCCTGCTCGGGGCGCTGCACGGCATCACTCCCGACGAGCACACCTGGCCGATCACCATCTCCTACGCCATCGGGGGTGCCTCGGGGCGGCGCGGGCTCCAGGCCGGAATCCTCTTCAGCGCTGCCTTCACCCTGCAGCGTGCCATCGCGTCCGAACTGGCCTACCTCGCCCTCGCCCCGCTGCTCGCCTCCGGCACGTTCAATGCCGCGGTCGACCTGGCGGTGGGCGTCGTGATGGCTGTCAGCGGCGCCTACATCCTGCGCCTCGGCCGGGAACTCCACCTCACCGAGTGGCTGGAACGCCTGCTGCACCGCGGCTTTCACCTGCAGGGCGGGGAAACCCCGTACACCGAGCTCGACACGAGCAAGGCCGGCATTCCCATCCGCATGACCCTGGTGCACGGCTTCGTGGCCGGGTGGGGCACCGGCGCGTTCGCCATCATCATCTACACGGTCCTCGCGCCGGCCATGCCCAACGCGGCGCTGGCGTTCCTGCCGGGGCTGCTCTTCGGCCTCGGCACCATGCTGGTCCAGGGCCTGGCGGGGCTGCTCATCGGGGCCTGGATGCACCGCCGCGGCTATGGTGAACAGGTGATGAACTACGTGGCCCGCGACGTCTCCGGCCGCACGCTGCTTGGCGGCGGGGTGCTCTTCGGCGCCTGGGGAGCCATGCAGCTCGTCGCGCCCACGCTGGCCGGTCCGCTGGACAGCGGCCTGCCCACCGGGATCGGGATCCCCAATCTCGACACCATCAACGCCGGTCTCGTGCTGGTGGTGGTGATCGTGGCCGGTATCGCCGTCTCGAGCTTCGTGCGCGCCGTGCGCCGGGCCCGCACGGTGTGCCCGCCGGAGTGCTTCCCCGAGGGCGCGGTCAAGGCGTGACGCACCCGGCCCGGATGGCAGCACCGATGCCGCCCTCCCCCATGGATTGAGGTGACCACCATGACCCTCCCCACCCGCACCCTCGGCCAGGGACTCGAGGTCTCCGCCCTCGGCCTGGGCTGCATGACGATGACCTCGCCCTCCGGACCCTCGGCGAACCGGGCGGCGATGATCCGGCTCATCCGGGACGCCGTCGATCGTGGAGTGACCCTCTTCGATACCGCCGAGGCCTACGGCCCCTTCGCCAACGAGCAGCTCGTCGGCGAGGCGCTCGAGCCGGTCCGCGACCGCGTCGTGATCGCCACGAAGTTCGGGTTCGGGCTCGACCCGGAGAGCCCGGAACCGCTCGGCGGCCTGAACAGCAGGCCGGCACACATCCGCGAGGTCGTCGAGGCATCGCTGCGGCGCCTGCGCACCGACCGCATCGACCTCCTGTACCAGCACCGCGTCGATCCCACCGTGCCGATCGAGGAGGTCGCTGGGACGGTGCGCGACCTGATCGCCGACGGCAAGGTGCGCCATTTCGGGCTCTCCGAGGCGGCACCGGAGACCGTGCGGCGGGCGCACGCCGTGCAGCCGGTGACCGCCGTCCAGAGCGAGTACTCCCTGTGGTGGCGGCGCCCCGAGGAGGGGCTGATCCCGACCCTGGATGAGCTGGGCATCGGGCTCGTCCCGTTCAGCCCGCTCGGCAGGGGGTTCCTCACCGGGGCGATCGACGAGACGACGACGTTCGATCCGTCCGACCTGCGCGCCTCGATCCCGCGCTTCGCGCCGGAGCACCGGCGTGACAACCTGGCGCTGGTGGACCTGCTCCGCGCGATCGGCGCACGCACGAGCGCCACGCCGGCCCGCGTCGCGCTCGCATGGCTCCTCGCGCAGCGACCGTGGATCGTGCCCATCCCGGGGACGCGCCGGCTCGAGCGGCTCGAGGAGAACCTCGGTGCGGCGGCGGTGGCACTCACGACGGACGACCTGCGCGAGATCGAGGAGGCCGTGTCCCGGATCGAGGTGCAGGGGGCCCGCTATCCCGAACAGCTCGAGCGGCTCACGTACCGCTGAGGCCTCGTCAGGTCTGCATCGCCTCGGCCGGCGTCTCCCGCGCGCGAACCGCTCGGGGACGAGCGCCCCGGCCGCCGGCAGGCTGATCGGACCGCCGGTCCGCTACGCCTCCAGCTTCGAGACGTCCCGGACCGCGCCCTTGTCGGCCGAGAGCGCCATCGCCGCGTAGGCACGAAGGGCCGGCGAGACGGGCCGCTGCCGATCGCGCGGCCGGTAGCCGCCCGAGGCCTCGAGCCTCGACCGTCGCTCGGCCAGGACGTCGTCCGGCACCTCGATCCGGACCGAGCGGGCCGGGATGTCGAACGAGATGATGTCGCCGTCCTCGACCAGGGCGATCGTGCCACCCGCGGCCGCCTCGGGCGAGACGTGGCCGACCGAGAGCCCCAGCGTGCCCCCGGAGAACCGGCCGTCCGTGACGAGGGCGCAGACCTTGCCGAGTCCCCGGCCATTGATGTAGGACGTCGGGTAGAGCATCTCCTGCATGCCGGGCCCGCCTCGCGGCCCTTCGTAGCGGACCACAACGACGTCGCCCGGCTTCACGCCTCCGCCAAGGATGACGTCGACCGCCTCTTCCTGCGACTCGACCACGACCGCGGGGCCGGAGAACTGCCAGATCGACGGGTCCACGCCCGCGGTCTTCACCACGCAGCCGTTCTCGGCGAGGTTCCCGCGCAGGACGGCCAAGCCACCGTCGGCCGAATAGGGATGCACCGCGTCGCGGATGCAGCCGGCGACCGCGTCGGTGTCGAGCGACTCCCACGCCTCCGACTGCGAGAAGACCTCCGCCGAGCGTCGCCGGCCGGGCGCGGCCCGGTACAGCCGCACGGCCTCGGGCGCGGGCGACGCCGACCGAACGTCCCACCGGTCCAGCCACTCCTCGAGTGTCCGGGCATGCACGGCGGTCACCGAACCGTCGAGCAGACCGGCTCGTCGCAGCTCGCCCATGACCGCGGGGATGCCGCCCGCGCGGTGCACGTCCTCCATGAGCCACTGCGCGCTGGGCGCGACCTTGCACAGGCAGGGCACCTGGCGCGACCGGGCGTCGATGTCTGCCAGCCCGTACTCCACCCCGGCCTCGCGCGCGACGGCGAGCAGGTGAAGCACCGTGTTGGTCGAGCCGCCCATCGCGATGTCGACCGTCATGGCGTTCTCGAAGGCGGCACGGGAGGCGATCGATCTCGGCAGGGCGCCCGGATCGCCGTCCTCGTACCAGCGCCGGACGAGCTCCATGATCAGCCGGCCGCTCCGCTCGAACAGGGTGCGCCGGACGTCGTGCGTGGCGACGGTCGTGGCCATGCCGGGGAGGGTCAGGCCGA
>JAJYJR010000686.1 GCA_021789355.1 Chloroflexota bacterium
CGAGGAGGGGGTGCCGGTCCCGTAGGGGACGAGGGCCCGTTCGGGAGGCTGCTCAGCGGCGCGACCCGTAGCGGGTGATGCGCTCGCGCTGGAGGCGGCCGAACTCGCGGATCTCCTCGTCGCTCAGACCGGCGGCGGTGATCAGATCGAGCAGGTTCCGGTTGAGGTCCGCTTCGCTTCCGAGCAGGTCGTTGGCTCCGACCTCGCCTTCGTGCTGGGCCAGGACGAACCCGTCGGAGGTGACCACCAGCTCGGAGATCGCCGGATCGCTGAACCGCTCGCCGACGATGTAGCCCACGATCGCGGCCATCTTCCCGCTCATGGCGCTGAAGCGGTCGGGCCGCAGCTTGGCTGCCAACGGCGTGGTCACGGTCGCGATTCTCCCACAGGCGCGCCCCGGTCCGGCGCTCCCCGCGCCGGTTGCCGAGCCACGCGGACTCCCAGAGAGTGGAAGTACCCCCGGCTGGCGACCGGGGGTACTTCCATTCTCTTCACTGAGCGAGATCAAAGGGGGTTGATGGACGACGTGAACTTCCCACTGATCTGATTGATGCCCTCAGCGACAGAGCTGGTCAACTGGAAGTACGCCCAGCCGACCATGTTGCCCGAGGTGTCCACGATGGCCACCGGGAACGTCGCGTAGCTGGTGCCGATGAGAGCCGCCAGGTCGCTGAACAGTATCGTGTGGGAACCCGCGCTGAGCGGCGCGACAACCACGGTGGAGGTGAGATCGCTCGTGGACCCCCCCGCGACGATGACGCCATTGATCGCGGTCGTAGTGGCGACACACGCGGTGCCGCTCGCGCAGATCATGGCCCAGTTGAACCGGACCGTGCCCAGCGGAATGTATGGACTGGCGATGACCTGAGCGTAGGCGATGGTCTGGTTCAGGTTCGTCGGGAAGTCAGCCTGGTTGAAGATGAGCGGCATCACGGGCGCGGTCACCGTCAGGTCGTTGCTGATGCCGGTCTGGGTGGCCGTGTTGAGCGTGATGATGTGGGTGATGGTGGTGTCGGTGCCGAGGGGGATGGTCTCGACGACCGGGCCCACGTTGCCGGCGCTGTCCGAGGTGGTGGTGCCGAGCACCACCGGGGTGCTGTGGAGGGTGATGGTCACGCTGCTGTCGGGCGCATAGCCCGAGCCGCTCACGCTCACCGTCTGGCCGACCGACTGGATGGCCGGGGTGACCAACGCCGTGGGGGCGGAGCCGCCCCCCGAGGTGGGGATGACCGCCTCCACCCGCTGGTTGATGAAGCCGAACGCCCCACCGACCGCCACGCTCGCCGACGCCAGGGCGGCGACGGCGATGACGGCGATCAGGGCGAGGGCGATGCCGTACTCGGTGGTGGACTGTCCGCTGTGGTGGCTGCGGTGCATGGGGTTCATCTCTCGCGCTCCTTCGACCGGCGCGGTGCTGGCCGGGTCAGCGGGAGAGTGGGCAGCCGAAGGGGGATGTCAAGCTTCGGCGCAGGGAGCTGAGGCAAGTGCGGTTGTGAATCGAGATTGGCCCGCTGCCGGCGGCGCGGAGACGTCGGCGGTCTATTGCTTTCCTGAAGGGGCGGGACGAGGCTGTCGCGGTTAGCGCGGCCGCAGCTCGATCACAGTTCCGTCGGTGAGCGGCACCGCACGTGGCCCGCCGCTCACCGACGCGCCGCTCACGACGATGCGTCCGTGCTCGGCGGCGCCGACGAACGCCGACGCGTTGCCCGACCCGCGCGGAATCGCCAGCTGCCAGATCGTCAGGAAGGTCTCAAGCGTCGGCGAGACGCGGTGGGGCGCGCGGACAACCACGACGGCGGAGTCCGGAGGCGTGAAGACCCAGTAGTCGCATGACCCCGTGCTCCCGACGCCCCCCGTGGGCAGCACGCGCGTGCCGTCGGGCTCGAGAAGAACGAGGTGCACGGTCGCTTCGTAGCCGACGACGTGGCCGGTGTCGCAGGCGATGCCGTCGATCGTGTCCCCGTAGCGCGGACCGCCGATCATGAGCCCGGAGCAGCTGGCGCTGACCAGGGCGATGACTGGGAGTAGGCCGGCGAGACGCTTCGTGCTGATTCCTCCTGTGCGCCGACGCTATACGAGCGTACTCGCGGTGGGAAGGGGCGAAGCGGATGGGCAGGCAGCCGACCGCCTTCGACCGCCGACGAACCCGTCCGGCGGCGACATCAGGCTCCGGAGCACTTGCCCGACCTCTGGGCCGCGGACAGAACCGCCGGGGGCTGTGGCTGCAACGACGTCGGCAACACGCGCGGCCCCGACAGGGCGACGAAGCGCCCGACGGCGGCGAGGGTCGCCTCGTCGTCGAGGAGGTTGGCTTTGCGTCGTCACCGCGAAGGGGCGTGATTCGTATCGGGCGCGCGCCTCGCGCCATCTGACGAAACGCGATTCGCAACCGGACTTGCCCCACATCAGGCGCAGGGGAAGTTGTGCAGGACGTGAGCACACCGGCGGCGCGGGCGCCACGGGGCCAGTTCCTGGCTACCGATGGGCCGGATCCTGGCCCCACGACCTCCGGCGGTTCACCCGAGCCACGCCGCCGCGCACGCCGAGGCAGGAAGGTCGGGCGCTCCTACCGATCCGCCGGCGCGCCGATGCTCGTCCAGGTAATGGTCAGCAGTTCGCCGTTCAGCGCCGCTGGCAGGTCGCCCACGCTGCCCGTGACGGTCAGGGTGGCGCTCGCACCGAGGGCCAGCGTGGCCTCCGTCCCGGACCGGATCCCGAGCGGGGGATGTGCACACGCCGAGCCGGCGACGATGGCCGGCACCGCGCCGGGGACCGGACCCGCGTACAGCGTGTGGCCCGCAGCGTCCGTGACATGGATCGTGACCAGCGCCGCCAGCGCGGGATTGTCGCTCGCCGCGCTGATCCACCAGCACGCCCGCTCGGTCCCATCGTTGGCGATGGTCAGCTGCTCCGGGCCCAGGGCCTGCCCGCGGAACACCTGGTTCGCCGGTGGGGCCAGCATCCCATCGCTGGTGATCGCCAGCGACAGGATCGGCACCGGCTGCAGCGACTGCCACAGAAGCCAGCCCAGGAGGAGAAGCAACGGCACGAGGGGGAGGAGCAGGAGCCAGCGGCGACGGTCGCGCTGCTCCTCGGACGCATCGAGGGCCTCCCAGCCGGTCACCCCGTTGGTCGGGGCGGGGCTCGGCCACTCATCCGCCGCGGGTTGCGCGGGGTGCTCCGCGTCGGGCCGTCCGCCTGCCAGATCATCCCGTTCGACGGGAGCGGACGGTGCGCCCCCGGCGGGATCGTTCGTTCGGGCCGCGTCGGCGGGCCCGGAACTACCCGAAGGCGTTGGATCCGACGGCCAGTCGAAGTGCGGTGCGGACGTGATGGACACCGCGGTCGCGGCGCCGAGCGCCGGCTCAGGGGTACTCGGACGGTCGCCGCCCGAACCGTCCAGCGGCGCGAGGGTTGCGCTTGCCGCGTCGGGGGCCATCGCTCAGCTCCTCGACGACGCGTCGAGCGAGCGCAGGATGGCACGCACCGACAGCCACGCCATCTGTGCCAGGGTCGCGCCAATCGCCGCCCCGGCCGCAGCCGTGAACGTCAGGATCAGAGGGGCGTCCAGTGCGCCGTGCCACGCGATGAGCGCGCCGCCCACCGGGACCGCGACGAAGATGGCCCCGAGGGTGGCCGCCAGGGGGATGGGCAGCTTCCCGACGACGCCGATCAGGACCCGCGTGCGCCGCGGGGTCGCCGGAGAAAGGCCGTC
>JAJYJR010000687.1 GCA_021789355.1 Chloroflexota bacterium
GGCGCGAGAAGCGGCAGATGGCCTCACCGGGGCTGGTGTCGCAAGCTCGCCGTCTTCCTGCGGCCCAACCGCGGCTACACTCCGACCGTGGGCGAGTGGCGGAATGGCAGACGCGCCGGCCTTAGGAGCCGGTGCCGCGTGAGCGGCGTGTCGGTTCGACCCCGACCTCGCCTACCAAGTCCTCCGGTATGCGAACCGCGGTCGGCACCCGGTAGGTCGGCCGGATGTCGTCCGGTGCGACGACGCGGATCTCGCCGATGAGGAGGCGCAGGAGCGCCTTGGTGCGAGCCCGCTGTCCCTGCCGCAGGACCTCCCCCAAGGCCTGACTGAGCGCCCACGACACGATGGCGGCCTCGACGGGGCCGGAGGGACTGGCTGCCTCCGGGTGCGGTGCCTCGGCCAGGCGGGCCTCGAGCGCCGCCAGCTGGGCCTGCAGCTCGGCCAGGCGCGACCGCACGAGCGGCGCATCGAGCTCGCCCGCCTCGAAGGCGGCGAAGTAGCGGCCGAGCTTGCGGCGTAGCTCGCTCGCCTCCCGCTGCAGGCCCTCCCGCGTCCGCTCGGCATCTGCCTGTGCCGTCCGCCCTGCCGCCGCCGCGTCCCCCAGGGCGGCACCCACGAGGCCCGTGTCCGCATGAACCTCCGTCATCTGGGTCAGGATGGCCGCCTCCAGCTCGTCCTTGGCCAGGCGCGGCCGGTCGCAGGCAGCGGACCCTCGCTTCGCCCGCGTGGCGCAGGTGTCGTAGGCGTAGCGCACCCCGCCCCGTCCCCGGGCGCTGGCGCCCATCATAGGATGGCCGCATGGGATGCCCGCACCGACCACACACGAAGAGCCCGTAAACGAGACCAAAGCGGGGACGTTCCCGGTGCCACGACCTGTTGGCTGCGAGTACGTCTTTCAGCTCGGCTCGACGGCGCCCCCGGGCCTCACCCGGGGTTCGCGTCCACGAGCCGCGTCGATTCGGCGGCGGCGATCATCTGGGTGCGGTTGACGAGCAACAGTGCGAAGTGACTGATGACCCGCCGGTCAGCGAGGGAGCGAGCGCGGGCGTTCGTCATGACCACGAAGCGCGGATCGCTGGCATCCACGAACCCGGCCAGCGTCTGCTCGTGGTACAGATGCACGGAGCCGGTGATCGCGTGGCCCGACGTGAAGAGGATCATGCGCCGCGGGCGCTTCTCGATCGCCGGGCGGTCCAGTCGACTCAGCGCGTCCGCCGGTTCGGGCGGCAGCTCCGGTGCTGCACGCTGACCGATGAACGCGATCTCGTCCTGGTTGAGCAGCAGCTCGGGCATCGTCAGGCGCGTCGGGTCCCCGTTCCGACGCAGCAGCCGCGCATCCTGCAGCGACAGGAACCCCCGGGTGTGGTTGACGAGATCGGAGAGCCGATGGAAGCGCCCGATGTCGATCGAAGCGCTCACGCGCAGGTGCGTCCCGATCACCTCGATCGGTTCGAGCCGGCCGCCGCCGACCTCCGACTCGAACTGCATGAACGACAGGTCAGCCCAGCTCATTCACGCCCTCTCGGTGTGTCCTGGCGACCCCATGCGATCCAGCAGCGTCCTGCTGCGGCGGGCCGGTCACCGGGGCGCGAACGGACGCCGGTCTCGGTCGTGGCCGGCGTCCCGGATGCTGGTCGCAGAGGCGGTGTTCACGATGACCGCCGGTGTCGCGGCGAGGCTCGCGCCGTTTGCCGCCACGACGATCGTCGCATTGGTCAGAGGTACGAAGGCCGGGCGGCGATGAAGGTTGGCGATAGGATCGGCCGCGGCAGGCGCATGGAGATCGCCGAAGACCGCAAACTCGCCCATGGCGATTTCGACGTACCGGCGCCGCGTCCAGATCCGTCGCTCCGCTGCCGGCCGATCGCCGGGGATGATCAGGAGCACCTGATCGAGCGGCACCTCCGAAGCTGGAACAGTCGAGGCCGACTGGCTCTCGAGGTCCGTGATGGTCACGTCGACCAGGCGCAGTGACGCGACTCGGTTCACCGTGTCGCTGATGCGCTCTCGGGCCCCGCAGAGCGTGCCGGTCGCGATCCGATCGGCCTCGAACAGCTGCACCGGCACCGGATCAGGGCATGAGGCCGCGTGGTCATTCGAGCCCTCCAGCGCTGGATGGGCAGGGCGACCTCGCAGGTGGGAGGCGAGGCTGCCAACGTGGTCTATCACGTCATCTCGCGCACGGACCGCCCTCGCATTCTCGAAACGGGCGGGTGCTCCATCCGGATCACGGCACCACCAGGTGCACGGGGTTGCCGATGATGTTGACTTGCCAGGTCGTCCGGTCGTGCGCCGGCCCCCCCGAATAGGTGTACTTGATCTGCCACCAGCCATTCTGGGGTGCCGTGTAGTCCGGAGGGATCACCGCATCGAGCACGACCCAGTGCCCGTTGTAGTACCGGTTGCCGTTGTACGTCGTCACCAGGGGACTCGTCGTGAGGCCGCTTGGGGTGGGCCTGAGGTTCCCATTCACGCCAGCGTCGTAGTAGCGGTACTGCGCGGGCGTGTAGCCAGTGGCTGTCGGGATCATGACTTGCATGGACGCGTTTCCCTGGGCGTCACCAGGATCAAAGAGACGGATCTCTGCGGTCTTCCCGGCGCTGGTTGCGTCGATCTGCGCCAGATAGAGGTTGGTCGTGCCCGAGTTCATGTTGGCGTAAATGGACATCGCGCCGAGCCCGTAGACCTGCGGTTGGGTGCCGCTGGTCGCAACGGCCCGGATGGCGAACTCATTCGTGGCGTTACCCACCAGGGACGTCCCGACGTTCAGGCGGTAGATGCCCGGCGTCGGATCGTTGATGGTGTAGTACGTGACCCAGTTTCCGACGTAGTCCCGGAGCCCGTAATCCCAGTGCGCGTATGGCGAGGTGCAGGCGCTCGGATTACCGATTCGCGTTGATCGATCGTAGCCTGGGTAGGTGGCCTGGGTGAGCTGCGTGTCGTCGGCGTAGTTGTAGGGGGTAGATGATGGCGCGTAGAGCGTGAAGGTGGTGTTGATTGCTTCGCCGCCGCCACCCGGATAGAGGTTCCCGATTTCGCCAGTGTCGTTGTACTGGGACTGGCGAGCACAGAACTCCGGATCGTAGAGGGAGACGGTGATTGCTCCTGTTCCTGGTGCCACCTCGATCCCGTAGTTATAGGCTCCCGGGTCGCCGGTCGAGGGAGCGATGTACTGGGGGTTCGTGACGCCCGCATCGTCCACACGCATCACCTTGGTCGCGTACGGGTCCCCGTTCTCCTTCGACGTGTTGGTCCCCTGGATGGCACCCCAGAAATTGAGGGGGTTGCCGTGCAGGTCTTGCGCCGTGGGCATGCCGAAGATGTTGAGTGGACTCCCCATGGGGACCGGCAGCTGGAATTGCGCTTCCCCTACGCGGGTGGCCGTCAGCGAGTTGATGCCGAAGATCCGCATGAAGAAGGTTTGCACCGGCGCCGACACCGTGACATCCATCTGGGTCGCCATGTTCTGGTCCTGATGCGCCGTGACCTGCGCTCCCGCGACGTTGTTGGTGTAGCCGTTGCGGCTGGCCTCGCTCTGGGATGCCGCCACCCCTTGCGATGCCTGGGCCGGCAGGTACACCACGCCGGCGAGGGCCGCCGCGTCGGCGGCACGCTGCACGCGCAGCGTGTTGATCCAGTACCACGACATGTCGATGACGAGCGCAGAGAGCCCGAGGAGGACGATCACCGACATCGCGAAGAGCACGA
>JAJYJR010000038.1 GCA_021789355.1 Chloroflexota bacterium
TCGGCCACCAGGCGATCGTCGTCGAACGCTGTGTCGAGCCGGTCGAGGCTGTGCGATGATCGCATCTGTCGGGTGCTCCGCTGCGACGGGTTGGATGGGCTTGCTCAACGCCATCTTCCCTGTTCAGGCGGGCGCCCCATTCCTCGTTTCAGCAGCTCCTCAGGCCGCGTCGATCGGTGGATCGGGGCTAAGGCGGCGGAGTAGCATCTCGGCGGCAGTCTGGGCCATCTCGGCGACCGGCTGACGCACCGTGGTGATCCCGCGGTCCAGCATCCGCATCCACTCGACGTCGTCGAACGCTACGAGCGAGACATCGCCCGGGACGGCATGTTGCGACTCTCGCAGGGCGAGCATGCAAGCTTCGGCCAGGATGTTGTTCGCGGCGAAGATGGCCGTGATCGGGGGTGTCCCACCGAGCAGGGCCCGTGCCTCTTCAATGGCATGGTCCCGCCGGAACGTCCCGCCTCTGATGAGGGTCGTATCGACCGGCAGGCCGTGATCCCGGAGGGCCCGGCAATAGCCTTCCGACCGCTGGAAGCCTGTGGTTACATTCGGCGCGCCCGCGAGCAAGCCGATGCGTTGTTGCCGCGAAGGGACGACACGGCGTAGTCTGACGGGATGAAGATCGAGACTTCGTTCCGGGTGAAGGCGGCACCAGACCAGGTCTACGAGTACCTGCTCGACGTCAATCGGGTGGTTGCCTGTGTCCCGGGAGCCCAGCTCGCCGAGGTCGTCGATCCAGACACGTTCCGGGGCACTGTGAGGGTCAGCGTGGGGCCCATCACGGTGAGCTACCAGGGGACAGCCCGCATCACTGCTCGCGACCCGGAGGCGCACTCGGCAACGCTTGAGGCGGAGGGAAAGGAGACAACCGGGTCAGGTGCTGCGCATGCGACCACCGTCATCTCGGTGCGCGACGAAGAGGCATGGTCGCTCGTAGCGTTTGCCACCGAGCTCACGGTCGGGGGGCGCGTGGCCCGATTCGGCCGCGGCATTCTCGAGGACGTCGCGCAGCTGCTGGTGGCCCAGGTCGGGGAATGCATCCAGGCGAAGATCGAAGGGCTGGGCCTACCAGCCGAACCCCCGGCCTCTGGGAATACCTCCGTCGCCTCGCGTGATCTCCCGGAGGCGTCAAAGGCGGCCCCCCGCGACGGGGCCGACAGTGGGACACAAGCGGAGAGTCGATTACAGCCAGGCGGCCATCACCTCCGATCCGAGATCGGCACCGGACCGTCGCCTGCGGGTGCGGAAGCCGTCGCTGCCCCCGCCGCGCTTGACGGCCTTGCGTTGGCAAGAGCCTTGGCATGGGGCAGGCTGCGCCCTCTCACCCGACGACCCGGGGTGCTGGCGCTGGTCGCGGCATCGGTGGCGTTTGTCGTCGGCAGACGGGTCGGCCGCGGCCGTTGAGCCTCGGCACCGGGTAGACGGAGCTCGACCGGGGGAGCCTGTGCCAGGCGTTGAGCAGTAGAACCGTCGTTGCCCCGCGCCCCACGAGGCTCCTGCTCTGCACTAGGTCCGGACAGCTGAGCGCGCCGCCGTTGACGTCTGCGAGGCCCGGACAAGAGTGGCACAGGCGATTGCCGGCCGGGTTCATCGAGGACGCGCTCGCCACGTGGCGGGACGCGCAGCCCCCGCTCGGCATGCTTCAAGCTGGCTCCCAGGACCACGTGTCGGTCGCGCTTGCGCTCGCCGCCGTGCGCCGCACCTACCACTCGCTGTCGGGCGTCCGCCGCCCGGCCTGCCCCCGCCCTCGATGGTGTCGCCTCCGCCCAGATGACTTCGGTGGCCGTCCGCGGGCGACTCTGGAGCCAACGCTTGTGGCCTCTGGGGCATTCCCGCGCTCCGGCCGGAGGCAGCCCGCCCGGGACCGCCCTCAGGAGGCGCTCGGACCGGGGGAGGCAAGGGCGGGCGAAGTCGGGCCTTGACGGGCGTTCACCTGCTGTGGTATGTCTAACGCCTGATGCATCTGACGTCACCCTCCTCCCAGTACCGGTCCGCCGTCGAGGTCGCTGCTGACGTTCTCAGACATCGCATCCATTCCGGCCAACTCCAGGAAGGCGAGACCATACGGATCAAGGATCTTGCCGACGACATGGCCCTGAGCTCGACCCCGGTGAGAGAGGCGCTGAAGGTACTCGAGCGAGAAGGATTGGTGCGGATCGCACCGCGCAGCGGGGTGTACGTCCGCAGCATCTCGGTTGACGAGGTCCTCCAGGTCTACGCGATCAAGCAAGCCCTCGAACCTCTGCTTGTGCGCTGGGCGATTCTGCGCGGCACCGACGAGGAACTTGCTGCGCTGGTGGCCGTTCCCGATCGGCTTGCTGAGTTGGCTCGGGAGCAGAGGTTCGACGAGTACGTGGCGCTCATCGAGGAGCGTCTACGCCTCCTGATCAAGACGGCTCGAAGCGACGTCTTGGCGACCATCTACCAGACGATCGACGGGCGTACCCGGTTCATGCGGTACCAGAACCTCGGACAGCCAGGACGCATCCGCCGGTCGGTGGCGGAGCATCAGCAGATGGCCCGGGCTATCGAACGACGAGACGTGGACCTGGCCTGCGAGTTGACAGCGCAGTTCGTCCACTCGGGGACGCAGTCGCTCCTCAAGCTGATCGCGAAGAGCGGGGCAATCACTGAAACCACGAATCCGCTCTCGTGGCCGCCAGTGGATGACTCGAGGCTAGGCAAAGCCCGGAGAACTGACCGAGCCTCTCTGGGTCACGCCGTTCTGCCCGAAGTCGGCACGATGGGCGTCCAGGCCAACCCTCCCGCCGCCCTGCCCTCGAAGGCCTGAGCCCATGTCCCTTGCGCTCGATCTCTCCGGTCGTGTCGCGTTTGTCACCGGTGGAGCCGTAGGCATCGGCCGGAGCATCGCTCTGAGCCTGGCGTCGGCCGGCGCCGATGTGGTTCTGACCTGGCTGCGCCATGAGGACGAGGGAAGGACCACGACACAGGAGATCGAGCGGCTCGGGCGACGGGCTGTCGGGTTCCGCCTTGACGCGACATCGGGCCATGACGTCGAGGCAGCGGTCGCGGAAGCCGTTCGAGTGTTCGGTCGCCTGGACATCTGCGTGAACAACGCGGGCGGCCTCGTCGGACGCTTCAACGTGGATCAAATGACGGATGCACAGTGGCAGCGAGTGCTCGACGTCAACCTCACGAGCGCGTTCCACTGCACCCGCAGTGCTCTGGCACCCATGGCCGATGGGGGCCGCGTGGTCAATGTGTCCAGCCTCGCGGCGTTCAACGGCGGCGGGTCAGGCGGGGTCGCATACGCAACCGCCAAGGCGGGCCTTTGCGGTTTCACCCGTGCTCTGGCCAAGGAGCTGGCACCACGCAAGATCACGGTGAACGCGGTGGCCCCCGGCTTCGTCCTCGACACGCCGTTTCACGAGACCTTCACTCCCACGCCTCTTCAGCAGAAGATCACGGGCGCGATCCCACTCGGCAGGGCAGGGGAGCCCGCAGACGTGGCCGCAGCCGTGATGTGGCTGTGCAGTCCGGCCGCCAACTGGATCACCGGCGAGGTGCTGCAGGTGAACGGGGGACACTACTTCGCATGAATGAGCCGAGGAACGCCGTGTCCACCTCCATGTCCCCGAGCAGCGGTGCCGTCGGTGGCCAACAGGGTCAGGCGACCGGTCCCGGCCAGACGGTCATCTCGTACCGGAACATCAGCGTCGCGTATGGCCCCAGCCGTGGGCAGGGTCCGGCTCTTCTCGCCCTCGCTGACATATCGCTCGAGGTGAGGAGAGGCACATTCCTGACGATCATCGGTCCGAGCGGTTGCGGCAAATCGACCCTCCTGCGCCTTTGCGCCGGCTTCCAGCAGCCATCGGCGGGATCGGTCCTCTCGCACGGCGAGATGGTCCGCGGACTGAACCACAGGGTGGGGTTCGTCACCCAGGAGACGAACCTGTACTCGTGGATGACCACCAGAGAGAACATCGAGTTCGCGCTGGAGATGAGACGTATTCCGCGCGACGAACGCCATCGACGGTCCGATCTCTACCTGTCGTTGATGGGTTTGGCTGACTTCGCCGATGTCTATCCTTCCCAGCTTTCCGGAGGCATGCAGAAGCGGGCGTTCCTCGCGCAGACCCTGATCTACGAGCCGGAGATCATCCTCATGGATGAGCCGTTTGCCGGCGTCGACTCGCAGACGCGCATGGCTATCGAGTCCGACCTGATCAAACTCTGGCAGGACCTCGGCCTGACGATCCTGTTCGTCACGCACGATCTGGCCGAGGCACTCGTGCTGTCGGACGACGTCGTCGTGGTCAGTCCGCGGCCTGGTCGGGTGAAGACCATCTACCACGTGCCGCTCCCGCGCCCGCGGGACGTATATGGCGTGCAGGCAGATCCGGAGTTCAGCAGAGCCTACGGCGAACTCTGGGACTACTTCCGTCACGACCGAACGGCGGAATGAGTGACAAGAAGATGACGGCCTTGACCGGTGAAGTCCGCGAGGAAGCGGTACCCGCGGTCGAAGGCGGCGTGCCTGCGACGATGCGCCCGGGTGCGCTGCGCCGGGTCGTCTCCGGTCGACGCGGGGTCTGGATTGCCCGGATCTCGCTGTTGTTCGTGATCCTCGCCCTCTGGCAGTGGCTGGCGACGGTCGGCATTCTCCGGGCACTGATCTTCAGCACACCGCTCGACGTGTTCGGCACTCTGGTGCGAATGCTGTCTGGTCAGCAGGTCGACGCAGTCGTTGTCTACCCGGACATCTGGACGACGCTCACCGAGATGGTTGCCGGCTACATCGTCGGCTCGTTCGTCGGAGTCCTTCTGGGGGTGACGCTGGCGCGTGGCCGTTCATTTGGACAGGTGATCGAGCCGTTCATTCTCGCCTGGTATGGCGTGCCGATCATCACCATCGCACCGCTTCTCGTGCTGATATTCGGGATCGGCTTTGCCTCGAAGGCGGCGACAGCGTTCTTCGCGACCTTCTTCATTGTCTTCTTCCAGACCTATTCGGGGGTCCGGTCGCTCAAGGAGGAGCAGTTCCTCCTGGCACGGCTCATGGGCGCATCCTCGATGGATCTGTTGCGCCGGGTGCTGGTCCCTGGGTCCATGCCCTTCATCTTCGTTGGGCTGCGGCAGGCGGTGCCCGTCGCCATGACCGGTGCCATCGTCGGCGAGTTCATCGCCTCTGAGCGCGGCTTGGGCGCGTTCGTCCTCAATGCCTCGGCGTCCTTTGATCCGGCCGCTGCGTTCGCTGGCCTGGTCATCGTGGTCGCGATCGTGCAGTTGACCGGACGCGTGGTGAGCACCGCCGAGCGCGCGGTCATCAAGTGGAAGCCAGTCAGGGACTGAGTGCAGTCAGTGACTGAGTGGCGCACAGAGAGGAGGTCGGCTATGCGGTCGAGACCCGCGGCGAGGGTGTTCGTGATCCTGCCAGTGGTGGCCCTCATTGTGGGGGCGTGCGGTGGTGCCGCGTCTAGTACCGCTCCCAGCTCGGCGCCCGTGCAGAGCAGTGCACCTGCGGCGAGTGCGCCTGCGGCTGTGAGCGCCGCACCCGCGGCGAGCTCGGCAGCGGCAAGTGCGGCCCCAGGTGCGAGCACGACCGGGCAGACGTACACCGTCACGATGGCCCAGCCTGCGGCGACGATCGCCGGCGGCCCGCTGTACATTGCCATCACGAACGGCTACTTCGCCAAGCATGGCATCGACTTCAAGTTTGTGACCCTGAACACGGCGACCACCGTCGCACAGGCCCTTGTCTCCGGGAGCGTGCAGATTGCCACCGGTGGAGCGTTCGACATCGTCCAGGAGGACCAGAAGGGGGCCGGATACCAGGTCATCGAGACATTCGGCTCGCCGACACTCCAGCTGTGCGTTTCCAACGCCTACGCCAAGGCGCACAACATCACGCCCAGTTCACCGCTTGACACCATCCTCACAGCCCTGAAGGGCGCCAAGGTTGGCCTGAACGGTTTCGGGTCGCCGATCAAGATCCCGCTGCTGTACCTACTCAAGTCGCATCTCAACGTGGATCCGAACACGTATGTGAAGCTCATTTCGCTCGGCTCATTGCCTGCAACGGAGACGGCGTTCCAGAACGGACAGATCGATCTTCTGTTGAACTCCCCGCCCATCTGCGCTCAGCAGCCGAATGGCACAGTGTTCACCACGTGGGGATTCCTTCCGGATTTCCAAGGCACGCCATACCAGGTGTTCTATGGCCTGAAGAGTTGGATATCGCAGAATCCTGGCGCGGCGAAGGGGTTGGCCGAAGCGATGGCAGAGGCCGGAGCATTCGAGGTGCAGAACCCTCAACAGGCAGCGCAGGTGCTGCACGACAAGTGGTTTACAACCACCTCAGTCTCGGACATCGTCGGGTTGATCAACCAGTACTACAAGACGACGATCCCACCGGACGGGTGCATGACGCAGGCCGGTTGGCAGAAGGTCAATCAGATCATGGTCCAGTCGGGCCTCATGACGGCCACCCCGAACCCGTCTGAGGGCGGCATGTGGACCAACCAGTACCTTTCCTGCGGCGGATGACCGAGAACCGGACAGTAGCAGTGGAGGGCGACGGGCGGGGCCCGTCGCCCTCCGGTATCGACGTGCACGGCCACGGCGTGCCGGCAGCCTTCCTCGAGTCGCAGCGCCGGTCCCGCCGGCACGGAGTCGGGGTCGAGTTCGATGCGGGTGCGGGCACGTATGTCGTCACCCTCCCCGGCCGTCCGCCATTGCGGCCGATCTCGCGCCGGATGCTCGACTTCAGCGAGCGCCTCGCGTGGCTCGACGAGCAGGGACTGCAGCGACAACTCGTCGCGCCGTGGCTCGATGTGCACGGACAGGAGCTCGACGCCGCCAGCGGCCAGGACTGGGTGCGAGAGTTGAATGATCACCTAGCGGAGGCCGTCGCCCCCTCATCGGGTCGCCTGCTGGCGCACGCGACCCTGCACCTGGCTGACGCGGCCGCTGCCGCCAAGGAACTCGAGCGGTGTCGTCGGGACTTGGGGATGCGCGGGTGCATGATCCCCACCCACGTTCTCGGGCGCGACCTCAGTGATCGCTCGTACGACGCCTTGTGGGAGCGGGCAGAGGAGCTCCGGATCCCCGTGGTGCTGCACCCGCCGACCACAGGTCCATCCAGTCGCATGGAGGGCATCCGTGAGTTCGGCGGGCTGTTCGGCCGGTTGATCGACACGACAACGGTAGCCACCCAGCTCTTGGTGGCAGGCGTCCTCGAGCGCTTTCCGACGCTCGACATCGTCCTCGTGCACGGGGGAGGGTTCCTGCCGTACCAGTCGGGGCGACTGGACCAGGAACAGGCCGGCCGGCCAAATCGCTGGGGCGTGGAAGGGTTCCTCTCGGACTACGTGCGGCGGTTCAACTTCGATACGGTCCTCATGTCACCGGCCTCGATCCGGTTCCTGGTCGGGTTCGCGGGCCCGGACCGCGTTCTGCTGGGTTCCGATTATCCGTTCACGTCGGCTGGCCCAGGGGTCGTTGGGGCGTTGCACGACGCCGCCCTCGACGGGCCCACGACCGCCGCCGTGGATCATGACAACGCGGTGCGCCTCTACGCAGGCGACGGGGCTTCTTGGGCATGAGTGGAGACCAGGAACGGCGGATCACCGTCACCGTCAACGGCTCGGAGTACTCCGCGACCGTCGAGGCGCGGCGCAGTCTCCTCGACTGCCTCCGCGAAGATTTCCACCTCCACGGCACGCACGTGGGGTGCGAGCACGGGGTATGCGGCTGCTGCAACGTCATCCTCGACGGCAGCGTCGTGCGGTCCTGCCTGGTGCTCGCAGCTCAGGTCGACGGGTCGTCCATCACCACCGTCGAAGGCCTTTCACGCGGGGCGGACTTGAGCCCGCTGCAAGAGGCGTTCTGCGAGCACCACGCCATGCAATGCGGGTACTGCACGCCGGGGATCCTGATCGCGATCACCGACTTCCTCGACACGCACGAGTCGCCGACGGACGAGGAGATCGTGGATGCCCTGTCCGGCAATCTCTGCCGCTGCACGGGGTATCAGCAGATTGTGGACGCCGTTCGGGCGGTGTCGACGGGCCGGGATGCCCCGAGCGCCGACAGCGTCGGAGCCGGTCAGTGAAGCCGGCGCAGTTCCGGCTGGCGACGCCGGAGACGCTCGACGCGGCAGTCGCGCTGCTCGCGGAGACCGATGGCGTCGCCAAGCCACTCGCGGGGGGGCAGAGTCTCATTCCGCTAATGAACTTCCGCCTGGCGGTGCCGGACCTGCTCGTCGATCTCAACCGGGTGCGCGATCTCGCCTACATCCGGCTCGCCGGCCAGGACCTTGTCATCGGCGCGATGACACGGCAATGCGAGCTGGAACGCTCGACGGAGGTGGCGCGTTTCGCCCCGCTGCTCTCCGAGGCGGTTCCCCACATCGCCCATCCGCCGATCCGGAACCGGGGAACGGTCGGCGGCAGCCTGGCTCACGCCGACGCCGCGTCGGAGATCTGCAGCGTCATGCTTGCCCTTGATGCCACGGTCACCGCCCGAAGCCGTGACGGCGAGCGCGAGATCGGGATCCGCGACTTCTTCCGCGGTCCACTCACCACGGCCCTGTCGTCGCACGAGGTCCTGACCGCGGTGAGGATCCGGCGCCCGGAGAAGGGGGGCTGGGCGTTCACCGAGGTCGCGCGGCGCCGCGGCGACTTCGCCATCGTCTCCGTGGCGGCTCTGCTTGCACTGGATGACTCCGGCCACATCGCGCAGGCGCGCCTGGCGTATGGATCGATGGGGCCGATTCCCTTGCGCGCGTACGCGGCGGAAGAAGGCCTCATCGGCGAGCTCCCGCGCCCCGAGGTCTTTGCGGCAGCGGCGAAAGCGGCGGTTGCCGAGCTTCCCGGCACCGAGGACGTGCACGCGACCCGGCCGTACCGGGCACATGTCGCACACGCCCTCACACGGCGCTCACTGGAACGAGCTCTCACTCGTGCGGTCGGCGGCTCGCTCGTCGAGAATGCGGCGCACGATTGACCAAGGCAGAGGCACGAGTGCAGTCACAGGTGCGTTACACGATGGAATCTCCGAAGTCGCTGGCCAACTACCTCGAGCGGATCCGCGACCGACCCCGGGACTTCCGGATCGTGAGCCGAGACATCGATCCGGGGAACTTCGAGGTCACTGCGATCCTGGAGCACCTCGACCAGCGGAACGAGTACCCTGCCGTGCTATTCGAGCATCCGCGCAACATGCTCGGCGAGCCGTCGGCGTTCCCGCTGTTGGCCAACCTGTGGGCGACGCGCGAGCGGTGTGCCGAGATGCTCGAACTGCCGCCAGAGAAGGCGGGGCGCGAGCTCGGGGTCGCGTATTCGTCACTGGTCGACAACCGGGTGGCTCCGATCATCGTCGGCCACGACGCTGCTCCCGTCCAAGCGCACGTGTATCGAGGGCACGATGCGGACATGTCGATGCTTCCCGTCGTGCGCCACTTCGAGATGGATCTCGGTCCCGTGCTGACGATGGCGCACGTCATGCATGCCCCCGGCGAGACCTTCTACAACGTCACCTTCGTCAAGACGTTTCCCGAAGGCGGCCAGCGTGCCGGCCTGACCATTCATACCGCGCACTTGAAGCGGATGATGCGAGCCTGGGAACATCGCGGGGAGCGGGCGCCGATCGTCAACATCCTGGGCCACCACCCGGCCTTCTGGCTCGGGTCGCTGGCCAAGACGCCCTATGGCAACGACGAGTACACGACGATCGGGTCGTTTCTCCGCCAGCCGCTCCGCCTGGTGCCGTCCGTCACCTGGGGCGACGAGTTTCTCGTCCCAGCCGACGCCGAGATCGTGATCGAGGGTGAGTTGGTCCCGGGTGAGCGTACCGTGGTCGATCCCTTCGGCGAGATCAGCCGGCTCTACCAGGCCCAGGAGCTCGCGCCGACGATGGAGGTCAAGGCGATCACGCACCGGCCGGGGGCCATGCTGCAGGACGTCTTCAGCGGGCATCGAGAGCACTTCATCCTTGGCCTCATCCCGCTGGAGGGATCGATCTTCAACCGGCTTCAGGAGAGCGTGGGCGACGTGACCGCGGTGCACCTGCCAAGCTCCGGGAATGGTCGATCGACGTGCTACGTGTCGATCAGCAAGCGGGACGAAGGCCAGCCGAAGCTGACGGCTCTGCAGGCGCTCGCACATGTCCCCGGCCTGCAGATGGTGATCGTCGTCGACGATGACATCGACGTGTTCCGCGAGGAAGACGTCCTGTGGGCATTCAACACCTACGTCGATCCCGAGCGGGACATCGACTACGTGCGGAACGTCGGACCGAGAAGTGATCGAGCGATGGACAACAATCACCTCCTGATCGACGCGACAAGGCCGACCCACGTAGCATTCCCCACCCGGTTGCGGGTTCCGCAGAAGGCCATGGATGCCGTGCGGCTCGAGGACTGGTTGGAGCCGTGAGCACCCACCAGGGGTTCCGCCTCATCGGCAAGGCGATGCGGGTCGCCGAGGACAACCGCTTCGTCCGCGGCCGCGGCATGTACATCAACGACCTCGAGTTCCCCGGGATGCTGCACCTCGGAGTCATGTCCGCTCCGGTGGCGCACGCGCGGATCACCTCGATCGATGTAGCGCGAGCCCTGGAGCTGCCGGGGGTGGCGGCGGTCATCACGGGCGATGAGATCGTCAAGTGGATGGAGCCGATCCCGCAGGAATCGGACATGTTCGACCTGCCGAACGTCAGATGGTTCCCGCTCGCCGTCGACAAGATCAGATACGCGGGGGAGTGGGTGGCGGCGATTGTCGCCACAAGCCGGGCAATCGCCGAGGACGCGGCCGAGCTGATCGAGCTCTCGTACGACGAGCTGGGGCCCGTCGTCGACCCGGAGCTGGCGAGGCAACCCGATGCGCCGGTGCTCCACGAGGCGCATGGATCGAACATCGTCTGGCAACAGACCTCAGAATGGGGAGAGGTGGACGCCGCGTTCGCCCGTGCCGCCCACGTGCTCGAACTCCGGCTGCGGTGGCACCGTCACTCCGGTGTGCCCCTCGAGACGTTCGGGTGCGTCGCGAAGCCGCGGCCGGACGGCATGCTGGACATCTGGGCGTCTCATCAGAATCCCGGGATCCAGCAGGAGATGATGGACGTGCTCCGGACGCCGGCCGTCCGGGTCAACATGGATATCGACGTGGGCGGGTCGTACGGCTCCAAGCGCGGGCGCAAGCAGATGTACCTCGCGGCCATCGCCGCGCTCATGACCCAGCGACCCGTCAAGTTCATCGAGGACCGCCTGGAGAACATGCAGGCCGGCGACGGACACGGCCCGGACAGGCTCTACACGGTCAGAGTGGCTGCCGACGAGCAGGGCCTGGTCCAGGCACTCGACCTGCACCTTCTCGACGACCTGGGTGCGTACTGCGGCCGCGGCCCCCGGCAGATCGCGAAGCCGCTCGTGGCGGTCGTCGGGCCGTATCGCATCAAGAACGTCCGCTACGGTGTCTGCGGTGTCCTGACGTGCAAGACGAATCAGGTGCCGTTCCGTGGGTCCGGGCAGTCGCCTCACAACTTCGTTCTCGAGCGAACGATGGACAGGCTGGCGGCGGAGCTGGGCGTGGACCCGATCGAGATCCGGCGGCGGAACTACATTCGGGCTGATGAGTTCCCGTACACGATTCCGACCGGCGCCATCTACGACTCCGGGGACTACGACGGCGCGATGCGGCTGGCGATCGCGAAGGCGGACCTGCCAGGGCTCCGGGAGAAGCAGGCTCGCTGGCGTGCGGACGGCCGCCTCATCGGCATCGGGATCGCCGGAGGGGTCGAGCCGAGTGGCGTGCGGGCCGACCCCGAGGCAGTGCGCGTCCAGATCGACAGACGCGGCCGCGTGGTCGCCACGATCGGCTTCCAGTCGTCGGGCCAGAGCCACGAGAGCATGGTGATCCAGGTGCTCTGCGAGGAGCTCGGGGTGGCTCCAGCGGACGTGACCGTAGAGCGCGCCCACGGCCTGAATGGCATCGTCGGCGGAGCAACCGTCGGGAACCGCATGACGCTGATGCTGGGTGGAGCGCTGCATGCCGCGAGCGAGAAGGTGCGCGACAAGCTGCGCGCCATCGCGGCCAACGTGCTCGAAGCGGCACCTGCAGACATCGCGGTCGACGGCTGCCGCTACTACGTGGCCGGCTCGCCGGCGAATGGACTCGAGCTCGTCGAACTGGCCAACATCGCATACAACCGTCGGTACCTGTTGCCCGAGGGCATGGAGCCGGGGATCGTGGAGAGCGCGGTCTTCTCTGGGCCCGGCGGGCCCGGAAGTCCGTCGCTTCCGCCGGACAAGCGCGGGATCGGCTTCCCGTCGTACGGGTTCGACGTCCACGTCGTGGTCGTCGAGGTGGATCCCGAGACCTACGAGGTCAGGTTTCTCGACTACGTGGTTGTGCACGACTGCGGCACGGTCATCAATCCGCTCGTTGTCGACGGCTTCGTGTATGGCGGCATCGCGCACGGCGTTGGGGGAGCGCTGTACGAGAACTACGTGTACGACGAGCTTGGGTTCCTGCGAGCGGCGACGTTCATGGACTACCTCATGCCCACGGCCGCAGAAATGCCGCATGTGCGTCTCTTCTCCATGGAGACACCGTCGCCACTGCATCCGTACGGTGCCAAGGGCAGCGCGGAAGGCGGGTACCTGTCGGCGCCTGCCGCGATCGCCAGCGCGGTCGAGGACGCACTCTCACCGCTCGGCGTTCGCATCGACCAGATTCCGATCACTCCGAACGGCCTGTTCGAGCGGGTCGCGCGTTTCGCGGCGGAGACGGTCACGCCGAGCGGTGCGGCGTGACCCCCGGAGTCGCCGGTCCTCCGGGGAGCCACGGTGGGGCGCAGGCAGCGAGGATGTGCGGGCGAACGGCGGCGACCACGATGAGGCGCCCGAGCAGGACCACGCGTGCCCAGGTCGTGAGCGCGAGTCATCGTAGCCACATTGAACGGAAGGTGCACCCGTGAGGCGCGTGTTCTGGGCAACGTGTCGGAAGTGCGAGGGGAAGTTCGTCGTGAGCTGGGAGCTCCGCCATTCACCGCATCTCCTCAAGTGCCCGTACTGTCGGCATCGTTTCGCCGCCGACGAGGCGAAGGAGCTGGATGAGCGCTATGCCGTGTGACCCACGGAACGATCAACCAGGGGGCTGACCATGAAGGATGCCGGTTCAGAGGCGCAGAGCCTCGCCCACTCCCCAGTCATTCCCCCCCGCGTCAATGGCGCTGCGCCACGCGTGTCGCCGGCGCTGCTCGAGCGGTTCGCCCGGGCGTACGTCCCGGACGTGAGCGATGCGGTCGGACCGCTCTACACGCTCGACGCGGCCCTGCGGCCGCTCTACAGTCCCATGCCGCGTGTCGTCGGCCAGGCGCTCACGGTGAAGCTGCCTCCCGGGGACAACCTGACCGTGCATGGCGCGCTTCGCATGGTCCAGCCAGGCGATGTGCTCGTCGTCGACTGGCGCGGCTACATGGGGGCGTGCGGAACTGGCGCGAGTTCTCTTGTCGTCCCGATCCAGCACGGCCTACGCGGCGTCCTCGTGGATGGCGGGTGGCGGGATGTGGGGGAGTTGCGCGCGCTGAACCTCCCCATCTGTGGCCGAGGGATCGCCGCCTACTCGCCGCCCAAGGATCGAATCGGTGAGATCAACGTTCCGGTGGCGTGTGGCGGCGTCGTGGTCCACCCGGGCGACATCGTGGTCGGCGACGACGAGGGGATCGTCGTCGTGCCGCTGGAGGCCGCGGAAGTCGTCGCTCAATCGCTGCCGGAGCATCGCCCCCGGGCCGTCATGAGTGAGTACGACTTCGACGCCCTGGAGCGTGCCGCAGAGCAGCGGGCCCGGTACTTCGAGCGCGTACTGGGGGCGAGGAGCTAGCGATGTGCCCGTCCCGCGCGTCCGATCCCGCCCGGTCGGCACGCGCGGGTGGCAGGGCATACGGGGGCGTAGGAGGATGCGCATGATGCAGGCTGGGGCCCCCGGGTCAGACGGAGGAGAGCGGTCGAACGAAGACAGGCGAGCCGTCATGCGCGACGTCATCGATGTCCACATCCATACTGCGCCGGATATCTTCCCGCGGCGGGTGACGTCGCTCGAGGCGGCGACCGCGGCGCGCAATGCAGGGATGGGTGCCATCCTCCTGAAGAGCCACTCGACCGACACGGCCGCCCGCGCCGAGATCGTCCGCACGTTGACCGGCTTTCCCGTCTTTGGCGGCGTGGCGCTCAACTACCCTGTCGGAGGGCTCAATCCCTACGCGGTCGTCGAGTCGGCGAAGCAAGGGGGGCGCTGCGTCTGGATGCCCACAATCAGCGCGAGGAACTTCGTGGCGCAGTCCTACATGTCGCCGATGCTGCAGGCGGCGGTCCCAGCGGGGGTCCGCGGCCTCGTCGCGTCCCACAACGGGCGTCTCCTGCCCAACGTCCTCCGAATCCTGGATGCAGTCGCGAAGTACGACCTGATGCTCACGGGCGGCCATTTCACGCCCGACGACATCTGCCTGATCTTCGAGGCGGCCGGAGCCCGGGGGATCAAGCGGCTTGTCGTCAACCATGCCGAGTGGGATCTCATGAAACTGTCCGCCAGCGACCTGGTGGCGCTGGTGAGGCTCGGAGCCTATATCGAGATCACCAAGGTCGGTCCGATCGAGAAGCGAGCCGATCTCATCAGGCAGGTCGGCGTGGAGCACTGCTTCCTCGCCACAGACGGCGGTCCGGTGGGTGATCCGGCGCCCGTCGATCTCCTGTTTGAGACGATCAGCGGGCTGCGGGCCGTGGGGTTCACGTCGGATGAGCTGCGTCACCTCAGCGTCGACGTTCCGGCGTATCTTCTGGGGTTGACCCAGAGTGTCGGCGCCCGGTGACCGGCCTGGGATGACCCGGTCGATCGCGGCTCGGGCAGATGCCGGCCAACGCACGAGATAAGGGGATGGAGCCAACCGCTGTGGGAGTGTCCAGCGAGCCGCGACGCTTGATCGTCGGCATGTCCGGCTCCAGCGGAGTGATCTACGGCATCCGCCTCCTGGAGGCGTGTGCCGCGGACCCATCCGTGGAGACGCACCTCATCTTGACGCCCGCGGCCCGTCAGACGATCACCCTCGAGACGACGTGGCGACCCACGGATGTCGAACGGCTGGCCGATGTCTGTTACCGGTATCCGGACATCGCCGCCTCCATCTCGAGCGGTTCCTATCCGGTTCATGCGATGGTGATCATCCCGTGTTCGATGCGGACGCTCGCCTCGGTCGCCTACGGGTTCGACGACAACCTGCTCAGCCGGGCGGCTGACGTGACGCTGAAGGAGCGGCGCCGGCTCGTGCTCGTGACCCGGGAATCGCCGCTGACGCTCGCGCATCTCCGCTCGATGGTGCAGGCGACGGAGATGGGAGCCGTCGTCTGCCCGCCGAGCCCTGCGTTCTACAGCCGTCCCGCGACTCTCGACGACGTGGTCAACCACACGGTCGCCAGGGTAATGGACCTCCTTGGTCTTCAGACTCCAGAAGGAATGATCCGCCGTTGGACGGGTGCCGGAGGGCCTGCAGACGACCGGGCATGATCGAGGTGGGCACCCGCTTCACGAGTCTGGGCTCGGACCGGCCGGAGCCTGCGGAGCGGGTGGAATGGGACCATCCAAGAACCGCCGGCCACTGTCCGCATGCACGGTGGACCGATCACTGGACCGGAGGGGACGCGTCGACGACGCAGTCTGCTGTCCGGCGGCGTTGTGGGCATAGGCCGTCTCGACGGCGTCGATGTCCACCCCACCCTGCGATACAGAGGATTCGCCACGATGATCGAGCGCCATCTCACGTTCAATGTCATGCCCGCGCGTGCCCTTGAGTTCGAGGGGTTCTTCGCCGATACCTACGGCCCCGCCATGTCCTCGGCGCCCGGCTTCGTGCGGGTCGATCTGGTGCGAGAGACGAAGAACCCCGCGCGCTACCGGATGATGTACCGGTTCCAGGACGAGGCATCCGCGGCGGCCTGGCGAACCTCGCAGGAGCACGACAGGCTGCAGCCGTCGCTCAATGCGATGCACGTCGGCAGCGAGGTGACCGCGTACGACGTCGTTGCCTGACTTGAGGCGATCGCGCTTCGGGTCGCGGACAAGATGGCGGGCGGCTTCCAAGGCCCGGCCGCGTTCCCCTTTGCGCGGCCCCGGCACCACGCGCACGTTCACGGTCTCCTTGGATCAGGGTCTCTCTCCGGCTGGGCCGGCGGTCCAGTTCGGCCTCCGACAGGCTTGCGATGGCCGCGTGCTCGGTCCGGCCGGGAGCCGCGCATCGTCCATCCGCCGGGGCGGCCCAGCGCCACGGATCCGCCACGGGCGTCGCCGATGACATCGATTCCGCGCGGCCAAGCCCTCTCACCCGGACAGACACCTCCCGCCCATGGCCCGGCCTTGGCCTGCGAGTAGCACAAGCGTGCTACTGTAGGGCCATGGCGAGAGCGATCACGCTTCGACGCGTGGGCGGATCGGTTGGCACAACGCTCCCCAAGGAGATGGTGGAACGGCTCGACCTAGCACCCGGTGACCGCGTGCTGGCGATCGAGACGGAGGCCGGCATCCTGCTCACGCCCTTCACCGACGAGCTGGAGGCCGACCTGGCGGCCACGCGGCGGGCTGCCAAGCGGTATCGGGCGGCGCTCCGCGAACTTGCCGGATGACACGTCCCGAGCCTCGGTGGCTCGCGCGCCTCGCCGTCGACGAGGCACACTTCCGACAGATCCGGGAGCACGGCGGCGCCCACGGTCTGCGCGACGAACAGGCCCTCGAGTCGGCGCTTGCCCGGCCCAGGCAACGCTGGCAGTACCACCCGCAGGCGACCCCTCCCGAGCTCGCCGCCGCGTATGCCTTTGGCCTCACGGTGAACCATCCGTACGTCGATGGCAACAAGCGCGTCGCGCTGGTCGTCATGGTCGCCTTCCTCGATCTGAACGGCGTGGAGCTCACGGCGTCGAACGCGGAGGTGCTGACGGCCATGCTGGCGCTCGCAGCCGGCGAGGTGACCGAGCCGGAGCTGGCGCGCTGGAACGACGCACACTCGAGGCGGCCGTAGCACGCGAGCCGCCGGTTTGTCACGGCAAGCCCTCTCGCCCCGACCAACCGGTCCACCTGTGGCCCCACTCGGCCGTCGTTTCCCGCTGAGAGATCACCTGCCAAGCCCCATTCGCTCGGTCAGAACGGACCCGATTCGGCCTTTGTGCCCCACTGAGCGTGAGCGTCTTCAGGCTGCCGGCAGACCCGCGGACGCGCTCTTCGTTAGACCATCACCTTGTCTGCGCTCCACCCCGGTTCCGCGATCGCGCGCACCTCATGCAGCGCGGTGACGGCGCTTCCTTCCACGTTCCGGCTCCAGTGGCGCCTGATGAGTCGGTCGCGAAGCTGGTCCACTGCCTCCGGGGGCCCGTATTGCGAGACGCTCGCGATCGGCGACGGCGTTGTCATCGGCGTCCGGGCGAACGATCCCGCCGGTCCGCTTGCAGACTCGGGAGCAGCGAGCGGTCAGGCCAGCTCGGCGATGACCTCGTAGCCGAACCGGTCGATCATGGCCGGGTCGCCAGGCCCCGGCCAGACGTTGAGTACGATGCGCTGCACCCCAGCATCGCGATACGCAACTATGCGGTCGCGCTGTGCGGCGGACGGCAGCGCCGCGTCGGCGGCCCCCCACATCAGCATGGCTGAGCGGCCAACCGTGGCGGGATCGCGTCCGGAAGCGCCGCATGCATCGTCGAGGCGGGCGAACACCTCGCGGCAGGTAGCCGGCGTCGGGGAGTCGAGGTTGAGCTCGTCGGCGTACGTGGCGGCGAGTTGCACCAACCGCGGCCTCCCGTACCCGCCGACGACGATCGGCGGATGCGGACGCTGCAGCGGTTTCGGCTCGCAGACCGCATCCTGCAGCCGGTAGTAGCGGCCGCTGAAGCTGAAGTGAGCCGACGTCCACAGGCCGCGCACGATCTGCAGCTGCTCCTCCAGCAGCTCGAAGCGCTCGGCGCGGGGTGGATCGGGTAGCCCGAACCGCTGGTGCTCCGGCGTATACCAGCCCGCGCCGATGCCGAGCTCGACCCGGCCCCCGCTCATCTCGTCCATGGTGGTCACGATCTTTGCCAGGGCGACGGGGTGACGGAAGGTGACCGGCGAGACCATGGTCCCGAGGCGGATCCGCCGAGTGTCGCGCGCGAGGCCCGCGAGGGTGGTCCAGGCGTCGCTGGCCGGTCGGTCCCACCTGCCTTCCAGGGAGAGCCAGTGATCCGAGCGCACGAAGCCGTCGAAGCCAGCGGACTCGGCGGCCCGTGCGAGCTCGAGCATCGCCGCGTAGGCGAGCCCTTCCTGCGGGTCCACCATCAGCGCGAACCGCATCGCTGCCGCTCCCTCCCCGTGCCGAACGTGTGGCCCGCGCCGGTCAGTGGCGGACTTCCTCGGGCGTCTCGTACCAGCGCACCCGTTCCCCGACCCGCGCCCGAGCCTTCCAGGCCACCGACTTCGG